>JAFVOQ010000053.1 GCA_017505785.1 Clostridia bacterium | reverse complement strand
GGATTGTTTTGTCCTTACTTTCACCCAACCTACAATCCCTCAGCCGCCTACGGCGTCAGCTCCCTTTACACAAGGGAGCCTTTCATATAATACACCGTGCGCTCGCCCTTTGTTTGCTTCCACTCATCGGCCATAGCCTTTTTCGAACCACGCGAAGCGTGAGGCGACATATCGCGTGGCTTTCGGTTACAAAAAAATCGACAAGTCGAAACTTGTCGATATTTTGGCCTACCCACGCGGATTTGAACCGCGGACCTTCAGAGTCGGAGTCTGACGCGCTATCCAGCTGTGCCATGGGTAGTAAGGCGACATGCGTGATGTCCGCGTTTCATTATAGCATATCACATGTAGGTTTTCAAGGACTTTTTTTAAATTAAATTGTCGAAAGGGCTTTATTCGTAATATGTTGTCAGTATCATCTGCTGTGCAGTTGCAAGAGAAAGCGCAAAACGCATTCCACCGGCATCGATCAAAACGATCTCCTCGCTTACAGTAATAAGGCGCACACGCTCGCCCGCACAAATCTGCAACCGAGAAAGGGCGGCAGGGGCAGCCAGAATTACACCCATATCTCCCAGGCGCATATCAGCAAGAGTCATAACTGTCACGCTCCTTTTTTATTTGTTTATTTTATCGTATGCACTGATTTTTCCCTTTGTGCTTGCATAAAAGCTTCAAGTAAGGGCACACTATCTCGTGCAACAAGATAACTTTTTGGATTTTTTTGTAAAAAGCCCTTGACAACGAAAACCCGTTCTGTTATAATAACGTTTGTTCTGCAAAACATCTATATTTTGGGGCATCGCCAAGCGGTAAGGCAACGGACTCTGACTCCGTCATTCCCTAGGTTCGAATCCTAGTGCCCCAGCCAACGCAAAGGACACCTTCGGGTGTCCTTTTTGCGTTGGCTGGGGCACTCGTCGCTTCGAGGCTCGCTCTGCGAGCGAAGCGACGCAGAATTAGGTTCGCATTCGCCGCTCGGAGATCGACAAGCTCGCTTGTCAGGCGCAGAGCGTGCGAATCACGGAGCGAAGCGGAGTTACCCTAGTGCCAAACATATTTTTCTTTACATTTTTCTGAATTTATGTTATAATACTCTCAACAAATAATTTTCAAAAACTTTTCTTGCAAAAAGCTGTTAGAGGATTATTACAGGTGGCTTAACAGCAGACGAAAATGAAAGGCGGTGGAAAAATGAAATTATATATGTATGGTAGGACACCGCGTGGAAAAACTCCGAAATGGATTACAGTAGTTCTTATTTCGTTTTTTGTATGTCTTGCCGCCGTCTTTTTTATGGTTGGAATTGTAATTTCAATTGATATTCAAAGCATATTTCCTATTCTCATTGTTTTTTTCTCTATCACTCTTTTTGCATTTTTAATGGCAATTCTCGCTTATAATATGAATCACGCATATATCGAAATAGAAGGTGAAACGATTAAAATTATTGAGTATCCATTTTTCAAAAAACGCGAAAAAAGCGTTTTGTTGTGTGACATTAAAAAGGTGAAGTGGAGAGCAGGAGGGCGCACGCAATTACCATATCTTGTGTTTAAAAACAATAAAAACAAGATGTTGTTTCATTTGGATTATGTACCAGAGGTTATATCATATTTCGAGGGTTTGGGCTTTAGGATAGAATATTAAATGATGGCATCTATTAAGATCAGAACATACAAAAAACGACAATCTTCGACAGAAGGTTGTCTTTTTTACTTTTCACTTTTCACTCTTCACTTTTCACTAAAACCTCTTGTCGTTTTTTGGCAAGTAATAAGTAATAGTGAATAGTGAAGAAGTAAGGTAGCGTTTTGCTTTGGCAAAACGCATTTTTTACACGCCTTTGGCGTGATTTGGCACGACGGTCTTGAAATCTCTACGATTTTATGCTATACTAATCTCAGAAAGGCGGTGAGGATATGAAAATACAAATCAGCGAATTGTTTAAGTATCGGCAATTTGACGATCAACCGCTTTATTTTTGTTTTGATAGGAAAGAATATAAAATTTGCGACGCCTCACTTTTGAACACTCAAAAAAACGATCCATACAAAAGGTATATTCCATTGTTGCAAATCGATGAATCCAAAATTCAACAAGCATATATCATTTCCTTAAACGATAAAAAATTACTTCGTGATTTCAATACCACGAACTTATGCTTTAATGCATTCATTGATCACCTCGGATTGCAGAACGATTGGTGGAACTATTACAGTTGCACTGTTTCTGAACTCGAAAAAATATGGTGTGAAGAAAATTCACTTCAGTATACCATGGATTAATAAAGTTTTTCGCATCCCATGATTAACGCGAAAGATGCATAAAACCCTCCGTTTGAGTTCGAATCCTTATTGCGAAACGCAAAAAATATCTTTTTTGTAGCCTTTATACAACGAACAAGCCACCCAATCGGGTGGCTTGTTTGTTCGTTGGCCGGGGCACAGGCTTCGAACCTCCACCGCCGTAGAAACTGCGGAAATTGTACAGCATATGGGGCGGTGGGAAAGAATACCGCTTTTTGCTTTGCAAAATGATGCCGCAGGGCATCAAGGCATTCTTTAAGCGTCTACGGCAACGCCGTAGAAAGCGGGGCGAATCCTATTACCAAGGCGTTTTGTGGACGAATAGGCGGCAAAGCCGCCGTCCTAGTGCCCGAATTTTTCTTTACATTCTCGTAAAGATATGCTATAATATTTCAGAAGGTGGTGATATAGTGAAAAGCAGAACACTCTATGTTTTTTCTCTCTTCACTTGGATATTTAATGTTGTAGCTCTTTTTGTAAATATTTTTTGGGATATAAAGGCATACTGTCTTATTATCATTTTTTTCTCACTTATCGTTCAAACACTTTTTTCAATTATTCGGAAACAAAAAAAGGAAAAAACCGATGCTGTTACATCTTCCTTTTTCGATAAGCTTCTACTTTGGTGTCTTACGGTTACTATATTACTGACAATAATGAGTGGATTTTGCGGACTATTAGCAGGGGGCAACCCTGAATATCGCGATGGCTTATATTGTTTGGTGAATCACAACACCGTCGTGAAGACAATTTCTTTTGGTATGTACGTTTATTTTGTTGTTTGTGACTATTTAACTATGTTTTGCGGAGCATTAATTTTTTCCACTTTATTGTTGATCATAACAAGAATTCAGCATTGTAAGCAATAATATGCAAAGTCATCTAAAACGGTTTGAGTTAAAATCCTAATAATAAAATTCAAAAAATATCTTTTTCGCAGCATCTTTACAAACAAAATACTCGCACCATTTTAAGGTGGGTATTCTTTCCATTCCCACAAGGGTGTGATATGATAAACACAGAAAGGCGGTTGCGCTGTGAATAATACCAATACTATCCATTTTATAAAAAACAAGAGTATATCTGATATCCTTTGGGCTATATGGACAGGAATTGAAATGCTTGTTGTTGTTGGCTTTTTGGTATTCATCCGAGTTGTCGGTGGCAGTGCGGACTATATTGAAGCAGATCGGTATTTTCTTTCCAATCACGGCGTAATTAAAGAAACAAGTGAATTGATCTATAGAATTTGTGAAATATGGGAGATCGTTTTTTGGGTATCATTTCCAACATATATCTTGGGTGCCATCGCTATTGTATTCTTCAGCCGTCGCTTGTCATCGAAAACCGTTTGAGTTCGAATCCTTATTGCGAAACGCAAAAAATATCTTTTTTGTAGCCTTTATACAACGAACAAGCCACCCAATCGGGTGGCTTGTTTGTTCGTTGGCTGGGGCACTAACGCTTCGAAACGTTGCTACGCAACGCGAAGCGTTGTGGAGTTAGGTTCGCATTCGCCGTTCGGAGATCGGGGAGCTTGCTCACCAGGCGGAGAGCGTGCGAATGCTCGCCGCAAGGCGAGTACCCTAGTGCCGTATAAATAGTACTATCTTATTCACAGAGTAATCCATGTCTGATATGTATGAAAAAAGGATTACCTTCTATTGTTTTAACAATGGAGGTGTTTTCATAACACTCGATATGAATTTTTTTCTTGAACTTTTTTATGATATTATCTATACTCCTGTTATCGTGATGTAAGGGTTCCTCCAAAAAATAATAATATTTGTTCTTGTTGTCCACTATTTTAATGGCATAATATGTTGGAGACAGCGAAGCATGAGAACGGATTTCGGGGATTTTTTGAATAATTACCTTTGGATAATACAATTCAGCTTGATAAGTTTTGTTCAACGCATTGTTCTTTTCAATACTCAAGATTTGATTCAACAAAAGATTGTTGCTTTTGATACATTTTATGAAAAACAAAATTAACAGAAAGAGAATCAACAAAACGAAGCTCCCATAAATGTTTTTTGTTTTCAAGGTTCCACACAAAATGACGAAAAATCCGAGCAACCACATAATTAACAGTCCGATATTAATTTTTCTATCTTTTAAAATAATTTTGCTTTGCTCTTTTAGTTTTTTGTAATTCATACATTCCTCCAAGAATATGGCTCATGATATTATTATAGTATTTATTTGTATGAAAAGTCAATATAATGTCATCCAAAACGGTCACCAAACACAAACAGCAAGCCACCCACTCGGGTGGCTTTTCTGTTTGGCTGAGGCACTCGTGGCTTCAAAACTCGCTCCGCGAGCGAAGCAACGCAGAATTAGGTTCGCATTCGAACCGAAAGCCGTTTCTTATCATTCTGAGCGAACGAAAATCGCAGAGCGATTCGTGAGTCGAACTTTTTCGTCCGAGATCCCAAACACCACTTTGTGGCGTTGGATCCTCGCTTTACTCCGATTTCGGCTACGCTCAGGATGACACGGACGAAAAAGCGCAAGGCGAAGCCGTGGCGGAATCTGCAAAGCGGCTCGGCGAAGGATTCACGCCAAAGGCGCCTCGCCTCCCACTTTTTGGAATTTTTCTCGGGAGGGGAAACCCCTCCCCTACTTTACTTTTTGAGAATTTTACGCTATAATAACCATACATTTATGATAAACTTTGCAAATTTGAATGATCGATGTATTTATGAGGTTTTTATGAAAAGAGAGTATATACAAAAACTCGTTTTATCCGCGATGCTTTTGGCTTTGGGCATGGTGCTGCCGTTTTTCGTGGGGCAGATCAAGGAAATTGGTGATTCCCTTTTGCCAATGCACCTACCTGTGATGCTGTGCGGCTTGCTATGCGGCTGGAAATACGGCTTGTCTGTGGGCGGCATTTTGCCGTTTTTGCGATCGGTTTCCTTCGGCATGCCGCCGCTTTATCCAAATGCTATATGGATGGCGTTGGAGCTTGCCACGTACGGCTTTGTAATCGGTATGCTGTATTGTCGCCGCAAAAGCTATTCAAGAGCATATCTCTTTTTCTGCCTTGTTTGCTCTATGATAGCGGGGCGAATCGTATGGGGAATCTCAAAGGCAATTCTGTTGGGTGTAGCGGGCAAGCCCTTTGGATTTGCAGCTTTCCTCACCGGTGCATTTTTAGATGCGATCCCGGGCATCGTGCTCCAGTTTATTTTAATTCCCTTAATTGCAGAGATCGTGATACATAAAAAAGCAAGAGCAACCGGCAGCAATGCTGAAATATCAAAATAATATTGTGTGCCCGTCTTGACACAAATCTTTCCTTGCAGGTCATATTTTCAAAGCTCCCAACATATAGTGTAACGGATACGAATATACGGTAAGGAGGCATACGATATGTTTATCTATTCGATGCGCGCGGGCACGATACGTTTTTTTGGTGTGGTTTGTCTTTCACTGGCAACGCTGATCGCGCTCATTGCATTTGTACCGGAGCTGCAACCCGTTTCTGCACAGGCAGAGAGTGAAGCACAAACGATCTCCTATGATAAGATCAAAACGAATGAAGATCGCATAGCGTTTCTCGGGCAATTTGGCTGGGAGGTGGATGCCACCCCCGTTGAAAGCACCACCGTGACCGTTCCCGCCGAGTTTGATAAGGTTTTTGCATCCTACAACGAATTGCAAAGAAGGCAGGGGCTGGATCTTTCAAGCTATGCTTCTCGCACCGTAGAGCGATACACCTACACCGTTACCAATTATACCGGCTTTGAAGGCACAGTTTTTGCCAACCTATTGGTATACCGCGGGCGCGTGATCGGCGGCGACATCTGTTCGGCAGACACGAACGGTTTTATTCACGGATTCTCCAAATAATGCATATCCCCCACGCGCTGCAATTCGATAGCGTTGTGGGGGATTCTTTTGCCTAAATATATCAAAAAAGCGAAAAACAAGCTACCGTTGGTGACGTATTTCTGTTTTTTGGAAAATGAATGCTTTTTTGATTTCGTCAACAAAAATATGCATTTCACGCAGTAAAAAGGAGCTTTTTTTCACCGAAAACAAGGATTTTCTTCATATTTTTTACAAAAACCTCTTCCAATTTCAAAAGAAGCATGTTATAATAAATTAACTAATAATGAAAAAAGCTGCAAACGGTGTGAAATATCGATGAAATCGAGCAGCTTTTGACATTTAAGTGGTTAATTTTACATTTAGGAGGATATCACCAAATGAAAAAGCTTCTTGTATGTTTTCTGACTCTGTGTATGGTTCTCACCATGCTTGCCTTGCTTGGCGTTTCGGCTTCTGCCGCAACCGCAGTAGCAGAGGTTACCGTGGGTGAAGAAAAGTTTCAATACGATACCCTTGCACAAGCAGTAACCAAGGCACAGCAAAACGAGGGGACGACGCTGAAATTGCTCTGCACTGTCACCGTTGAAGAAAGCTTGGAAATGGGTGGAACCTATACGCTTGATACCAACGGCTATTACGTTTATACCAAATCTCCGCTTACGTTTTCCACCGGCGTTGTAACGATTACAAACACCACCGACAAAGTCAACGCAGGAATAGCAACAAGCAACGGCGTAACGCAGAAATCCCCCGTTGTCATGCAGGGCGGTAGCTTGAAGATCAACGGCGGCCGCATTGTTTCTAATGACACCTATGCCATTCAAAACCTTGCTACCGGTAAGATCTACCTTTCGGGAACACCTGAAATTGCAGGCGGTATTTATGCTGCATACGCGGGCACTGTTGTCGGTAACGACGGCGCTGCCGAAAACGCTGTGGCTTATACGGGCAACACCGTTCGGGTATATTGCGGTTGGACTATGACAGAGGAAACGCCCGTTGTGGTAAATGCTACCGAGGGCAAATTCTACATCGGTAATCTTAACAGCAGCAAATATGTTACAAATCTTGAAAACGGCACACTCGGCGTTGTAAAAATCGCATACGGCAGCTGGATCGTTGTAGGCGTTTTGTTTGCCATTGCAGCAGTACTTTTGATCGTTACGATCGTTAAGACCGCAAAATACAAAGCAAGAATGAAGCACTACGCAATTCTCCCCATTCTCCCCTATATCGGCTATGTTACCGATAGACAGTTTATGTTCCTTTGCGCCGCTGCAGGCGTGCTGCTGATCTCTATTATCGTATGCATCGCCACCCTCTCTAAGCAAAAGAAAAAGGAAGCAGCTGCAAAGGCTGCAAAGGCCAACGCCAAGAAGAAGCCCGCAGTAGCAGCTCCTGTTGTGGAGAAAACTCCTGTTGTTGAAGAAGCGCCCGTTGCCGAGGAAGCTCCTGTTGTGGAGGAAGCTCCCGTTGCTGAGGAAGCTCCCGTTGTGGAGGAAGCTCCCGTTGCTGAGGAAGCTCCCGTTGTAGAAGAAGCTCCTGTTGCTGAGGAAGCTCCCGTTGTAGAAGAAGCTCCCGTTGCCGAGGAAGCTCCCGTTGCGGAGGAAGCTCCCGTTGTGGAAGAAGCTCCCGTTGCCGAGGAAGCTCCCGTTGTAGAAGAAGCTCCTGTTGCTGAGGAAGCTCCTGTTGCTGAGGAAGCTCCCGGCACCATTGTAAACACCATGGTAGAGGATAGCTCCGGTGCTGAAAAGCTGGTGATCGCTGAAACCGATGCTACCGGAAACATTGTGTATTCCACCTATAAGAAATCCTTCACCGCCCGTATGATCCAAGCACCTGCCGACGTTCAGGAGCGCTATGAGATTTTGAAGAACGCTCTGCTTTCCTACAAGAAGGTCAATGCACGTGTAAGCTGGAGCTACGAGTCCTTCAAGTCGGGTCGCACACAGCTTGCCAAGTTTGCCATTCGCGGCAAAACGCTTTGCCTGTTCCTCGCGCTCAACCCCGCCGAGCTTGAAGAATCCAAATACAACATTGCAGACGTTGGCTCGGCAAAGAAATACGAAACCGTACCTTGCCGTCTGCGCCTGACCTCTAAGCGCAGTGTGAAATGGGGTCTTGAATTGATCGAGATGCTCGCCGAGAAGACAGAGCTCGTTAAGAACCCCAAATTCACCGCACAAAAGTACCTTGCCGACTATCAATCCACCGAGGATCTGATCGCGCAAAATCTCATTAAGAAAATTTAAACAACAGGGCTGATAGTCATTAGATGCAGAAAGCGTGATCTCGGCACAGTAGGCAAGAGGGAATAATCCGAACTCGGTTTTGAGAAGCAAATATCTGCATCTGCATCAGGAAATTTTCTTGTAATATTCACATATTACTGTAAATATTTCCCTTGCATCTACAAATATTTGCTTTCTCAAAACTTCAAGGAACCCTCAAGCCTTGATTTTTTGATGATTTTGGTGCTTGGCACTCGCCGCCAAGTGTGGACTTTGCAAGAGTGACAAGCTCCGAAGGCGCGAAAAAGCAAGGCTTTAGGGCAAGTTCGGATTATTCACTCTTGCCTAAGCATATATGATACGTCGAGTGCCGAGAACGCGATTAAAAAGCACACATTAAAATGAAATTCGTTAGAATTTCTACATAAAAACCGCTTTCTCTACCATTTTTGATGATAGAAAAGGCGGTTTTTGCTATTATTGTGTGCTTTTGGTCTGCGCTAATGAAGCAGCCCTTAGAGATACCGCTTGAGGATCTCAATATTATGCTGCTCAAACGTGATGATCTCGCGCGCAAGACGCACTGCCTCACTGTCAAGCGTATCGTAGTTGTTAACGAGCTTGGTCATATCGGTAATACCCATATTGGAACCGCCGATCATGATCTCCGCGATATGACCCGTATCAGAGGAGATCATGGTATTGATCGCCATGCCGACCTTTGCCGACATGCGTACCATAACGTTATCCTCCTTTGGTTCCACGTCGCGGCGCTTAAGCTCCTTGGCAGCGCGTGCGGCATATTTCTCATAGCCGTCAAGCTGCATTGTCATCGCACTGCGCAATGCATCGTCCTTTACCTTGGGCAAGAGATTGATGATCGAATCGGCACCCATTTTGGCACCCTTATAGATCGCGCCGAGAAAGCTCTCCTCGGTGATCATATCCTTGGTTGCTTGCATAATCCTTCCGCCTTTCAAAAAAATCACGGGATACGCTTATTTTTGGCGTATCCCGTGATTTTTATACAATGCGAATCACAATCATTTAGACATCAGCTTACGGCGACGCACATCAATACCAACAAACTGTAGCGGCTTAAATTCGCCAAAAAGTCGGCTGGCAATACGGTCTGCATATTTTGCCTGTAATTCTTTGCCGGTTAAATTTGTGTTGATAATGGTAGGCCGCTTTAAATTGATGCGGTTATTTAAAATCATGTAAAGACATGAGGTGGTAAATTGATTGATCACCTCAGTACCAAGATCGTCAAGAATCAAAAGATCGCAGTCAATATACCGTGTGGGCTCTGCCGCGGCACGTTCTGCGCCGCTGCCAAAGCGTGCGTGCTCAAAATCCGAGAACATGCTGATCGCGCCCGTATAATACACATCGTATCCGCGCTCGATCACACGGCGCGCAATTGAGGTGGAAAGATGCGTCTTCCCAAGCCCGGTAGCACCGAAAAACAGCAAATTTTCCGCGTGCATATCAAACGTTTCCGCGTATCTTTTGAGGAAATCAAGATTATATTGCATTCTGGAACGGTCACCGTTTTCCGCGTTGTAAAAGGAAAGATCAAATGTGGCAAAGGACTGTGTGCGCATCAGCTCACCAAGCCCGGAGGATTCATAGGCAGCCATGACCAGCTCACGGCGCATACACTCACACATTTTGGTGTCTACAAAGCCAAAATCCTTGCATTTGGGGCATTCATAGGGCGGCAAGGTATAATCAGTGGGGTAACCCAGCTTTTGGAGCAAATTGCCGCGTTTTTCCTGCAAGGCAAGATTCTTTTGCTCTGCGGCGGCAAGCTTTTCTCTATACCCCTCTCCGGTGCCGATCACGGCAAGCGCGATCTCAGCCCCCGCCATGGAAAGCTCGCGGTCAATGGCGGCAATTTCGGGGGACTTGGCGTGCACCTCTGCCATGCGCCGATTTGCCTCCTCATACGCACGCAAATACTTGGTGCGGTATTCCTCTCTCACCCGCTTGTAGTTTTCCTGATTGTATCCCATTCTTATACTTCTCCATATGTATTTTTAAGAGCTGCACTAAAGAAATCGTCTGCATCAAAGCTGCTGCCGCCCTGCTTTTGCCGGCGGTATTCTTCCATAGCACGGTTGACGTCGTCTACGGTCTTGTAGCCCTCCGCATACCAACGCTCAAGGATCGTATTGGCATAAGAGATCGAAGCTTTTCCAATGGCATTCACCGTGCTTTCGTAAGCCAGCCTCAGCACCTCGGTATCATATTTCATCACGCACACCCATTTTTCGATCATTGCCTTTTCCTTAGTGGTAAAGGCACGGGATGCCATGCCGAACATGGTACGGATCTTGCCCGTGGCACCTGCCATGATCTCAATGCGCTGTAAGCGTTCCTCAAGTGCGGCGGCATCGGTAATGCCGTCGTCATACAGCGACAGGGCTGTTTTTTCCGCATAGCGCAAGGATCTTTTTTCCATACGCACGCAATGCGAAAGCAACAGCAAAATATAATCGCCCTCAAGCCCTAAAAAGTCGGAAAGACCGGCAATAATATTCACCTCTGCGGTATTAAATATCTTGCCGAAGGTCTGCTGGCAGGCACCGATCAGCGCGCCAAAATCCTTGTTCCCTTCTACAATATCGGCAAGCTCCTCGGTGCTGTACGTGGGCAACCCGCGCTCGGGCACGGGCTTTACTGTTTTGGTGGGTGCTATCACCCTTTCTGCACCCTTCGCCTTCTTCTCTTTTCCCTTCACTTCTCCCGATCGCACGATCACACCGGCACCACGCCAAAAGCAAAGCGAGGCCTCAACCGCCGCCTCGGTAAGAGAAAGTGCCTCCGCTACCGCAGGAATACCCTGTGAAAGCTCACAGCACAGTGCTTGATCCTTAGCAAAGGCGCAAAGCACGCGCCAGTCATTGGCTGTGGCGTTCACGCCTGCATCCGTCACGCTTGCAGGCAAAACCAAAGCATGGTTGCCGTAAACAAATTCAAGCTTCATGACCGTCATTATCCTCCTCGGGAGCAAGCTCTCTGCAGCGCAACTCATAGCAAAGCGTCATAAGAGAATCGCCGATATGTACGTTTTCGATCACAGCCCCCGAGCCAAAAGCACCGGATTCACTGCCCGTAAAATTCCAAACACCGGGAACACCAATAGCGCAAAGTCGCTCGGCAACGTCACAAACATGGTTTTTGGGCAAAGTAAGAACAGCAATATCCACAACGTGATGCGCGCAGAAATTTTCAAGCTCTGACATATCATAAACCTTTACATCGCCCACGACCTTACCGATCAGTGCAGGATCCACATCAAAAAGCCCCAAAATATTCACACCGCGCTTCTCAAACATAGGACTGCGCACCAGAGCCTTGCCAAGATGACCCGCACCGATCACAATGGCATTATAGCCCTCACCAACGCCCAGTATCTCGCAAATTTTCGCATACAGATAGTTGACGTTATATCCGTAGCCCTGCTGACCGAAGCCGCCAAAGCAATTTAGATCTTGACGAATTTGAGATGCCGTCACGTGCATGAGTGCGGCAAGCTCACCCGAGCTGATACGCATTTTTCCGTTTCGAATAAGCTCACGCAGATAGCGGAAATAGCGCGGCAATCTTTTGATCACCGCAGGGCTCACCTCGCCAACGCCCACCTCATGCATTTTGCGCTTTTTTTGCTTTTCCATAATTATTTCCTCACAGTATCAAATTTAAAGCTTTACGCGTTTGCCTGCCCCATAAAGCAGTCGCACCGCGCCGAAAATATCCTGTTTTTGGGTTTTCCACAGGTTGTCCCATGGAAAAGTTATCCACATTTCCCACATACTTTTCCACAGAAAATTCCATTTTCCCATGTATTACAAGGCGCAGAGCGAAATTTTTTTGCAAAATTCATCTGTATTGAGCTGTATAAAATCTCAAATAAAGCAGTTTTCCACAGCCCTGCGGAAAACTGTTGTGGAAAACCGCTGCCAACACCGCAAGCGCGGCGACCCGATAAAAATCTCAATAGATCCTTTAAAAAAGCACTTAACGGGATCACACATCCATATGATCAAGTGCCGAGGCGTTCAGCGACACATCGGCAAAATTTCCCTTGCAATATTCGAAGTAGCCCGCCGCCGCAACCATAGCGCCGTTATCGCCGCAAAGCGATACAGGCGGCACAATAAAGGTCACGCCGCGTTTTTGGCAAAGCGACGCAAGGCGTGCGCGCAGATGCGAATTTGCAGCAACACCACCAGCCATAACCAATGTCCTGTGCCCTGTTTGGATCAGGGCTTGCTCGGTTTTGCGAGCGATCCCCTCCACCACGGCAGCGGTAAAGGAGGCGGCAAGATCGGCACGCGGCACCTCAATGCTCTGCTGCCGACAGCCGTTGATATAATTGAGTGCCGCGGTTTTAAGGCCGCTAAAGGAAAGATCCAGCGTTTCCCCACCCAACGCGGGCAAGGGTAATTTGATCGCCTCAGCATTTCCCTCACGGGCAAGACGGTCAAGTGCCGCACCTCCGGGATAAGGCAAGCCGATCACACGACCGATCTTATCAAACGCCTCGCCTGCGGCGTCGTCACGCGTCGCACCGATCTCGCGAAAATCGGTATAATCGGTCACGTCAAACAGCGATGTATGTCCACCCGATACCACCAGCGCAAGAAAGGGAGGCTTTGGGGGCGTTGCACCGAGATAAGAGGCTGCCACGTGCGCCTTGATATGATTCACGGCAACAAGGGGCAGGTCGTTTGCATAGGCAAAGGATTTCGCAAAATTCACGCCCACCAAAAGCGCGCCGATAAGCCCGGGGAAGGCAGTAACGGCAACCGCCCCGATATCCTTTGGCGCTATCCCGACTGCCGAAAGTGCCTCAGCGGTAATATTTGTGATCGCCTCGATATGTGCACGGCTGGCGATCTCCGGCACGACCCCACCGTAAAGGCGGTGTGTTTCTATTTGTGAAGCCACAATATTGGCTTCTATCTTGAGCGCATCCCCCTCGGCACGTACCACGGCAACCGAGGTTTCGTCGCAGGAGGTTTCCATTCCCAAAATATACATTACATTCCTCTACTTTTACAAGCTACAGAGCATAACAAGCGCATGCTCACGCGGATTTTTATAAAAATGATTGCGTTTGCCAACCACCGAAAAGCCATGCTTTTCGTAAAGCGAGATCGCAGCGAGATTACTCTCTCGCACCTCAAGCGAAACGGTAGCAAGCCCACGCAGGCGCGCCTCGGTGAGCAGTGCCGTCAGCACCGCATCGGCAAGCCCTTGGCGACGGTAGGCGGGATTTGTTGCAACGTTGGTGATCTGCCCCTCATCAAGCACGGTTAGCATGCCGGCGTAGGCCACGGGGATTCCCGCATCATCAAGGCAAGCAAAGCCCACTGCCTCCTCCCGCAAAAGAAACGATAGCGCATCCTCACTCCAGGGTGCGGCAAAAGAAAGCTTTTCAAGTGCCGCAATGCCCGCAAGATGCTCCTTAGCGATCCTCCCTACCCTCATGCTTTTTCCTCACACGAAAAATAGCGCATGGCAATAGCGTAAGAAAGCATCGTAAGGCAATCCCGATACACATCCTTATTGCCGCCGTATGGGTCGGCAATATCCATGGGCAGCGTGTTGATCTTTGCGGCGTGCTCGGGATAGCGGAGCATGAGCTCCATAGCGTGGCCTGCTGTAATCGCGATCACCTCGTCTGCCTCGCGGATCATATCCTCGGTTACGGTACGGGCGCGATGCGACGCATACTGTGCACATGATACCCCCGCCTCCTCCAGCACCTCGGCTGCATGAGGCGAGATCGGTGCCCCCTCGGGGGCGTGAAGCCCTGCTGAGGTAGCCACGGTCTGTAGCTTGTCCGCTTCCTGGCGCGTGCTTACCATATGATTGAGGAGCGCGGCGGCCATGGGAGAACGGCAGGTGTTTCCCGTACATACAAAGAGCACGCGCCGCGCCCGAGGCGCCTCGGTAGGCTCTTGTGCTTGCAGTACAAGCTCGGCTACGTTTTGCATAGACCCCTCCTTTACTCCTCTACAAATCTCTGTGCAAGTGAGTCGGGCACAGCAACCGTGCGCCCCGAAAAAAGCTCATAAAAATATGCGTTTTCGCCCCAAATGCAATAATCAAAGCAATAATAAATATTGGGCAGCTCGGCGGATTGCAGCTTAATGCGGCGCGTAAAGCTGCGCTCCCCTTCGGGCTGTTCTGTCGCCTCCCCGCTAAACCAAAGCGTTAGGATCTCGGCGATCACAGCATCGTCGGTGCCGGTGGAGAAGCGATAGATCTCAACGCTGACAGCCTGCTCCTCGCAAACAAGCAGCGCAGTGGGCGTCAGCTTCTCGGGGCTTGGCAACGTATCCGCGGCGCACCACACGCCACGCTCGCTGTCACCAAGATATAAGGCAGTATCAAGCGTTGGAATTTCGTAATATGTCAATGTATGCTCAGAGCCCTTGGCGGTATATACTCCGCGGATCTTGCCAACCTTGGCAGGCTCAAAGGAAAGCGGGAGGGCTGTGTAATGAATGCCCGTTTCGGTATCGGTACAGCCATAGCCGTCCTCGTCCTGTAAAAAGACGGTATGATCGCTATTCTTGCACGCGGTACACGTAAGGAGCAGTGCCAGCATCAAAAGTATAAAACGCTTCATGCATCAGTACCCAAATTTCCCGGAGAGCGAATCGTCATCCTCCACCCAATCCGCCACGCGAATGGTACGGTACTCGGTTGGCGTATCGCGCACCACAACGGTTTCAATGCCTGCATTGAGGATCACGCGCTTACACATCATGCAGCTGTTGCAGCCGGCAAACAGCGACCCGTCCTCAGGCGAAATGCATGCCATATACAGGGTAGCACCCAGCATTTGCTCACGGGGGGCTGCAATAATGGCATTTTGCTCGGCGTGCACAGAGCGACACAGCTCGTAACGCTCACCGCGCGGGATGCCCAGCTTTTCACGCTGACAGTAGGCAAGATCACTGCAATTTTTTCTGCCGCGAGGTGCACCGTTGTAGCCCGTGGAAACGATCACGTCGTTTTTCACGATAATGGCACCGAATTTGCGGCGCAGACAGGTTGCGCGCTCGGCAACCGTTTGGGCGATATCAAGATAATAATTTGTTTTAGAAACACGTTCCATAATAATTCTCCTTAACCAACGGATTGACTTATCACTACAAAAAGATAAATATACATAGTACAGTATAACATATAAAAAAAAGAAAATCAAGTGCCCGTTTTGCACCTTGAAGAAAAAGTCGTGAAAACAATGCTCCTTCACGCATCAAACAAAGGAGAGGCTGAGTCATTTAGATGCGTGACGGCGTGATTTTGGCACGATAGTCGTATAAAAATACGCCGAGTGCCAAGAGCGCGCCTAAAAAACACACATAAAAATCGAAATTCGTTAGAATTTCTACCTAAAAAGCCGCCTTCTCTGCCATTTTTGACAGATAAAGCGGCTTTCTTTTTCAGTTTTCTGTTTGTGTGTTTTTGTTCGGCGCTAACTGACTCAGCCCCCAATTATTATGCTTTTTTCTTTTTTTCCTTTTTGTCGCGGTATTTCTTCATCGTTTCCTCGGTTGCCACGCGCTTATCGGCAATCGTTACGTACCATGCCTCACGGCAGCGCGGCACGCACCAAAAGGTGAGTGGAAACATATGCGTGTAAATGATATGCTTCTCCTTTTCGGTAAGCGCATAATCCTGCTCGGCATTGGCAAGCGCAAAGCGATGATGCTTAAATCCGTGCCAGCGGAAGCCCTTGTTCGGGTCATGCCAATCGTAAAGATAGTAATCATGCAGCAAAGCACCCCGCACAAGCGCGCGCAGGTCGCATTTTGTTTTCTTTCTGCTTGCTGCCATGGTATAGGCAAGCCGCGCCACCTTTAGGCAATGCTGGTATACGGTGATGTCGGAATGAGATATGTAACGCTTCATTTCCTCATATCTAGCTGCCGTGATCACCTCACGGCAGACCTCATCAAAAAGCGTATAATCCACAGTTTTATTTTTCATGCTTGCTGCCCCACTTGCGATTGATCTGATCACGGTAGCCGTGCACATCGGTCATATAAAAATTGATCATGCGATAGAAATTAAACGGACGCTTTTTGCCAAGCTCGCGGCGGAAGTGATCCTTGGCGTTTGCCTTGAGCTGGTCGAGATTGATGTGTGTACGCATCTGCGCCGCGTAATTGCGCAAACGCTGCATAATGCGTAAGGAATGCCCAAGATCGACCGCGAAAATGCCGGCGTATGCGCCAACGGCGAGGATCAGTAAAGGCAGCTCGATCACACGCACAGCAATGCCATGCATAAAGGGATAGATCAGGAAATAGTAAATGGCACACACCAGCCCCCAGATCAGCGAAAACTTGGGGCAAATAACGCCCTGAAAATTCATCCACTCCCCCGAGTAATCCCAAAGACGCACGCGGAAGTATTTTACCGCAATGAGGCCCCCGATAAGCTCAATGAGGGTCATGACCGTCATAGCGATCAGGAGAATAGCGGCAATGCGCGCGTATTCGTTGGGGAGCGTGCGGAATTTCAACCCCGACAGGAAATAAAGAATGGTGCCACCCATGCCGTAGATCGGCAGGCAGCAGCCCGTCAAAAAGCCGGGATTGACCACCTTATGGTGCCGAAAGGCGCGATATACGACCTCAAGACACCACCCTGCGGTGGCACAAGAGCAAAACAAGAATAGATATTCAAGCAAAGCTTCCATGAAAGAAGAATCCTTTCAACCAAAATAGCCCCTACATGCTATTCGTTTTTGATATTATTTGCGTTTTTTGCGCGCCCGAAGAAACAGTATCGCGGCGCCGACGGTAACCGCTACGCCCACAGCGATCGAAACCGTGACGATCAGCACGTTGCCCCCGTCGGGATCAATGGGCGCAAGATTGGTAAGATCGAGCTTTTCGCCAAATTTGGTTTTGGAGAGCGTCATGCCTGCCAGCTTCTCGTCAACCTTTTGGTTTAGCGTAACAAAATATGATTTATCTCTGAGCGTTTCAAAATGTTGGTCAATATACGCTTCATCCTTTGGCAAGCGCATGATGATATAATACCCGTCGTCGGTTTCCACCACGTCACTAACGCCAAAGTCCGCCAGTGCAAATGCCGCCTTTTCGTAAGCCTCATCCATTTCGCCGTAGGTGAAATAATAGCCCTTTCCAAGCGGATCGCCAAAATCGTTGTTGTATTTGCCGCCAATGGCATCAAACATCGCGTTAAAGCGCAGATCTTCATCGGCGGTGGCAGTGATCGCCGCATGAAGCTCCGCCGCATGCGCGCGGTTCTCGGCATCGGTATACATGTCATTCGTTTTACTGATAAACACGTGCACGGTGCGAATAAACTTATCACTCCTGAGCGTTGCCAAAATGGTAGCCTCATCGGTGCAAAGCTCCTCACGCTTTGCCATTTCTATCACGATATCATTGGCAAGATAATATTCCACGCCAATATACTTGCGTGCATAATGATCGGTCATATATATCGTGGCAAGCTCCTCGATATAGGCTTTCCGATCACCTTCAAAATTATCCGCGATCATGGTATCCATAAAGGTTTGCACACTATCGGCAATATCGCCCTTGTATACGTCAATACCGTACTCGTAGCCAAGAGAGATCAGTGCCGTATCGCGTGAAACAAGACTTGCCCACACAAACTCCTCAAGCTCACGGCGGTGCGCCTCGTCATCAAGCGCATTTTCACCGTATGTAAGCTTAAGCTCACCGATATAGCGCATGGTAATAAAATACAGCTCCTCATAAAGGATCTCCACATCACCCACGGTTGCCACCGTCTTTGTAGCACGCGGGGAGGCATACACAGGCCGCGCCGCCCCACAGGAGGTCAGACTCACAAGCAACAGCATCGCTGCCAGCAAAAGCACCACTATGCGAGGTGTACGTTTCATAATCGACTCCCTTTCCGATCGTCGGATCAAAAAAATATAAGAATATTATAAATTATAGTTGTGAAGATTTTGTGAATTTGCCGCAGGTTCACAAAAGCTTTTCCGAAAAAACAGGAAAATCCTCTATGCAATTATAAAAAACTGTGTTATAATATTGATAAGTGTGAATATATTGCGTAAAAATGATAGCCAAGGGATTTTCTCGCGGCACTTGACTTTTGCAAAGGAGAATTATCATGCAGGAAATTTACAGCATCTCGCTTGCAGCATTGATGAAGGAGCTCTCCCTTGATCCTATTTATGTGTCGGGCAATGCCGAGGACATTATCATCTCCAACCCCCAAGTAGATCGTCCCGGCCTTGCACTTACGGGGTTTTTAGATGAATTTGAGCACACGCGCATCCAGATCGTGGGCAAAGCGGAATATCACTACCTTGCAAAATGCGAGGAAGCAGCGCGAAACCAAAAGATCGAATCGTTCTTCGCGCAAAAGCCCGTGGCGGTGGTCATCACCTCGTCACTGACACCCTTTGTGGCGATGAAGGAGGCGGCAGAGCGCTACGGCGTGCCCTTCCTTACAACGAAGGAGAAGACCAGCCCGTTTATGGCGGCACTCATTGCCTACCTCAATGTACAGCTTGCCCCCCGCATTACGCGGCACGGTGTGCTGGTAGAGGTGTATGGCGAGGGACTTTTGCTGCTGGGTGATTCGGGTGTTGGTAAGAGTGAAACTGCCATTGAGCTTGTAAAGCGCGGACACCGCCTGATCGCGGACGATGCAGTTGAGATCAAGCGCGTTTCCGCCAAAACGCTGGTGGGCACAGCACCGCCTATCATCCGCCACTACGTAGAGCTGCGCGGCATCGGCATCATTGACGTGCGCCGTATCTTCGGTATGGGTGCCGTAAAGGATTCGCAGGGCATCGACCTTGTCATCAATCTTGAGCAATGGGTGCAGGGTAAGATGTACGACCGATTGGGGCTTGACACGCACACCATGGATATTCTCGGCAATGAGGTGCCCAGCATCACCATTCCCGTAAAGCCCGGGCGCAACCTTGCCATTATCCTTGAGATCGCGGCGATGAACAACCGCCAAAAGAAAATGGGCTATAATACAGCAGAGGAATTTAATCGCAAGCTCTTAGGACAAATGGGGCTTGAATAAGGCAAGAGGGAGCCATCTGAACCCGCCCTAAAGCATTGCTTTTTCGCGCTTTCGGCACTTGTCGCTCTTGTCAAGTTATACTTGGCGGCGACCGCCAAGCACCAAAATCATCAAAAAATCAATGCTTGAGGGTCCTTTGGAGTTTTGAGAAAGCAAATATTTGTAGATGCGAGGGGAATTCCTGAAGTAATATGGGGATAATACAAGGGAATTTCCTGATGCACATGCAGATATTTGCTTCTCAAAACCGAGTTCGGATGACTCCCTCTTGCCTAACGAAAGGTAAAAACGATGAATACCTCCGAAATGATAGATTTCTTGCAAGAAGGCGGGCTTGATGCCCGCCTTGTGGCACTTTACGGCAAAAGTGCCCTGTACCAACAACGCTTGCGCTATCAAAAAGCCCTTGCAGCATTTGAAGATCACTACGGAAATGCGCTTGATGTGCGCATTTTTTCAGTATCGGGGCGCAGTGAGCTTTTGGGCAACCACACCGACCACAATCGGGGCTGTGTGATCGCGGCGGCGATCGACCTTGATATCATAGCAGTGGCTGCCGCCACAAATGACACCGTTGTGCGAGTCACATCCGAGGGTTACCCCGAGGACGTAGTGAATATTTCGGAGTTTACAGCTCCCTGCGAGGCGCACTTTTCAAAATCCGATGCTTTGATTGCAGGCATGTGCACGGGGCTTGTGAAAAACAAACACCGTGTGGGGGGATTGTTGGCATATACCACCTCAAACGTGCTGAAGGGCTCTGGGCTTTCCTCGTCGGCAGCATTCGAGGTCATGATCGGCAATATTCAAAATCATCTCTACAACAACGGCAGCATAGATAACAGGGAGATCGCAGCTATCGCGCAGTATGCCGAAAACGTGTTTTTCGGCAAGCCATGCGGCTTAATGGATCAAATGGCATGCGCCGTGGGCGGCATTGTTGCCATTGATTTTGCCGATAACAAGCACCCCGTGATCGAAAATCTTAAGTTTGACCTTGCCCAAAAGGGCTACGCACTCTGCATCGTCAATACGGGCGGCAACCATGCCGATCTCACGCCAGACTATACGGCGATCCCTGCCGAAATGAAGGCAGTTGCCGCCGCCATGGGCAAAGCAGTTCTTGGCGAAGAAAAAGAAGCGGCAGTCATCGCCGCGATCCCCCGGCTGCGGGAGCAGGTAGGCGACCGCGCCGTGCTGCGTGCACTGCACTTTTTTGCCGAAAATCGCCGCGTTTCCACAGGAAAAAATGCGCTTGCCACGGATGATCTTGCTCTGTTTCTTGAAACCGTGCGCGCCTCGGGCAGCTCGTCGTTTTGCTATCTTCAAAACGTATATACCGCAAAGAACGTAGCCGAGCAAGGGCTCCCTCTTGCCCTGTGCCTTGCCGAGCGTTTTTTGCAAGATAAGAAAGGCGCGTGGCGCGTGCACGGCGGTGGCTTTGCAGGCACCGTGCAAGCATTTGTGCGCGAGAGCGACGTTGCGGAATTTACCGCACTGATGAACACCGTGTTTGGCGAGGGTGCCTGCATGGCACTTTCCATTCGCCCTGAGGGCGCAACGGCCGTGGTATAAAGCATACTCGCAACGATATTTTATAGTGCCTTGTTCGCACATCATTTTTCGTAGGGGAGCTGTGCTCGGCTATGCCGAGCTCGTCGACACACCTACGGTGGTCGCAGGGTTCCCCCTTCCGTTTTCGGCGATTTCTGCAAGGGCACAGCCTCCCCAAAATTTTTCTAAAAAAGGAGCCATTATGTCAACATCACCCCAGCCGCAAAAAAACGGAAAAAGCAATCGCTATCTAACACTTTTATGTGTCAACACATTGCTTTTTTTCGCCGTGTACCGCGTGTTGCTCGCCTATGGAGAACAAACAAGAGAAACATTTTATTCCTTTGTTTGCATGATCCTATACTTTGCGATACTGCTTGGCTTTACGCTTGCTTACCTCATTTATAATCGCTTTTTTTACCGCCAAGGTATCACACTCGAGCAGCTGCCCGAGGAGTGGAGTGCTGAAAAAAAGAGTGCCTTTCTTGACGATGCCAAAAGAAGACTGGAACGCTCAAAATGGATGCTCACCATTATTTTCCCGCTTGTGGTGACCTTTCTTATTGACGCCGTAGATCTTTTTATTATCGACACCTTTTTCCGCGCATAAAACCTCTGAAAGGAGCACCGTTATGCTACATATTCGTTTAATAGCACCGGGCAATTTAAAGGAAAGCTATTGGCGCGCCGCACTTGCCGAATACGAAAAGCGCCTTGGCACCATGGCAAAGCTTGAAATAATAGAGCTAAAGGAGCACCGCCTGCCCGAAAGCCCTTCACCCACCGACATTAAAACTGCACTTGACCGCGAGGCGCAAGCCATACTTTCTGCCATACCGCCGCGTAGCTTTGTGGTGGCACTGTGCGTGGAGGGCATTCAGCTCTCCTCAGAGGAGCTTGCAGGCAAGCTTTCAGATATCATGCAGCAAAACGGACATCTCACGCTTATCATCGGCAGCTCACATGGTCTGTCTGACAGTGTAAAAAAAGCCGCCGCATTGCGGCTTTCGGTATCAAAGCTTACCTTTCCACATCAAATGATGCGCGTGCTATTGCTTGAAACCGTCTATCGCAGCTTGTCGATCCTGCATGGCACAAAATATCATAAATGATCTCCTAAACGGAGCAATGCACAAAATTTACCGCCGCTGCCAATTTGCAGCGGTGGCTTTTTATATCGTACACCTTGTTTGCGCATCGCGGATCGCGGGAGGGGGACCCCTCCCCTACGAAAAAGAGAACCCCCGTGGGACAATTCAAAATGAACTGTCCCACGGGGGGATTTTACTTATTCCAAGTAATGATTATCGCAATTAAAATCTACGATATTATAGATTTCATTGCTGTCAGGCGGATCCATATAAAATTGAATCCACAGGAGATGCGGCGATGATATCCACAGAAACGATATAGATCAGAAAGGCATAGGTGCCTATAAATCTTTTTCGTTTCATTTTTCCCCTTTAATCAAACTACACCGCTAAGATATTTGTTTACAATAGCTGTTGCTGTTTGATAGTCCGGCAGATCCTTTACGATCCCGGCAACCTGCTGTGCGGTACGTGCGTTATCAGCAGAGCAGAAATCACCGTAGAAGGTATCGGTCGTGTTGTCGTTATATTCAAACACGATCATGGAAACAGCCGCATAAACACGGGTGTAGCTATTCAAGCTGACCAAGCTGCCGCTGAATTTCACCGTGTCTGCCGTTGTTGCATTTGTTTCAGCATTAAAGCCTTCAAGCGAATTCACAGCCTCAATTGCAACGTAGTTTGTCTTATCGTTGCCGCGCGCCGTGTCAAGTGCTTCCTTAGTGAACACGCCCTGTGCCTCTACCAAGTAATCCATGGGAGCGACCAAAGTGTAGAAGCGGATATCTTTAATACCCTTGCTCGTCTTTTCTGCAATAAGGCCATCGATCACAGTCTTGCTGATCTCGGTGCTGAATTTCAAGCCACTTTGTTCGATATCGCCGGTTGCTACATAAAGCTTCTCGTCTGCCGCAGCAGAGTTTTCAAAGTCACCTGCATCAGCAAGCCACAGCTTGTATTCAACATTGCCGCTATAGCTTATACCGTATGCGTAGGCGTCAAGCACGGATGTGCCCTGTACCAGGGTGCCTTCTTTTGCAAGCACTGCCACGTCGTTAAATTCAATCGTACCAACGAAAAGTGCGATCTTAGTGGTCACAGTTTCTACCGTTGTCTCTTGCACGTTTTCTACAGCAAACGAGCTCTTGGTAAGAGTGATAGTAGAAGTTCCCGCAGCGTCATTCACGATGCTCTGCTCAGTGCCGCACACGGTAATATAGCAGTCCTCAACAGTCAGCGTGCCGGCAGCGTCCTCAGCAAAGTTAAACACGTTACCAACGTAAGCGGTAATGGTTGCACCGGAAATATTAAGCGTAGCGCCCGCTGCCTTAAACTCAAACATGCTATTTGCCTTGTTGGTCAAGGTTTCATTTTGTACAAAGCTGCCGCCCTCAACGGTTACTGTCACAGCACCGTTAAGCTGCATGGAGATGTGGCGGTCATCACCGGGATGAGCCTTGAAATTGCAGTCGGTAAGGTTTACCGCACCAACAGAATAGCTGATACCGCGGTCGGCGTATATCGTAACGTTCTCAAGGTTCACAGTAGGAGCTTGGCGATCAGCCCCATCATTACGGCCTTGAATGGCAACAGTACCGTTACCTGCGTAAATAACCGTATTGGAAATGGTAGTTGTGATCGCATCGGTCAAAATACCGCTATTGGAGCCCTCCAAAAGAGTTGCATCCGTTACGCTGTCAATTCCACCCTTTGTAATGGCGTTCGTATAAGAAAGGAAGCAATTTGTAATGGTCAGGCTCTTGATGTATTCAATACCCATCACGTAGGAGCCCTTCGAATAAATGGATGTATTTGTAAACGAAACCTCTGTGTTTGCCGTAGAAGTAAAGGTTCCTTTAGCGCGCACACCGATTTTAAACGGAATAGGTTTGTCTACGCTCGTATTGGTCATATCATAGCTACCGCCTGTAACCTCTAAGGTAACATTGTCTTTGTCCGAGAATACGAAGTATGTAACGCCGGCATCCTCTGCCACGGTGATGTTACAGTTGTCAAGCACCAGCTTACCTGCTTCGATCTTGATCCAAGTATTGGTATCAACAGCAAAATTAATATTTTGCAGCGTAACCGTACCGTTTACGTTGATCGTAACGGTGCTGTAAATGATCTCGGTGATGGTTTCGAACCCGTCGGCAAGGAACAGGTTGGTGTTCTGAACGAAAAAGCTGCCAAGACCCGTGTAAGTAACAATGGGATCAGTTCCCGCTGCTCCAACAAACAGCGCATCAAACTGTGCACGATTATACGTGCCTGCTGCGGTAATGGTAGGATTCGCTACACTCTCAGCACCGGGCCAAGAGGTGATATAGAACTTAGCCTTGCTCCACAGCGTAGCATTGTTCAAAACCGCTTGCACCGCTGCGCTGTCAGCAGAACCTGCACCAAGCTTAAACGTGATGTCACCCAAGGTGGTAGCGGAAATGGCAAAGCTTGCAGCGGGCACCGTTGCAGCGTCCGTAAAGTTTGCGCCGCCCGACAGAACAAATGTACCGCCGGCAATATTGATCGTGCCCGTAAGCTCCTCTGCCGCAGAGCTAAACAAATACGTGCCCGAGTAGGACAACTCAAACGTACCGCCGTAAATATTTACAGCAGTCGTATTTGCCATGATCATGCCGAGGTTAGTGTCGTTTACTCCGGTCGCCTTAATTGTTCCGCCCCAAACAGTCAGGCTTCCCGTTTGCTCTTCAATTGAAGGTGCCGCAGGGTCAGCAACAACCATCAGGGTGGTAGGCACGTTAATTACGATATTATCGTTATTTTGGCCTTGTGCACCAATAGTAAGATTACATCCGTTTCCAGAAGTAAAGCCCGTAGTACCACCGGTAATGTTTACCGTTGTATTGCCCGTAACAGTAACATCTGTTTCATAGTTCTTAGCGTTATTGTTCAAAACAAAATAACCGGGGGAGGTTATCTCGCAATCGTTAATCGAAACGATCATGCGTCCGGAACGAAGTGCGCCGGCGTTTTGGCAGTCTATCTTGCAATTATCAAACGCAACTCCAAGGTTTGCACTGGTTTTTGAGCCACCTGCAATACCATATTTTACTTCGGTATTTTTTACATCTATTACCAAATTTTTGAATGTGATGTTCACATTTGCTTCGGCAACCTGGAACAGATTTTTTTTCGTGCTATCAATCGTGAGCTTGTAGCGTTGGTTTTCGCCGTATGCTCCATCAATGGCTAATTGTGTTCCTGCCGGCAGAGCCGTGCCATTTGCGGTAACAGTTACATCTGCAAGCAACTGAATAGTGTCGCCACTTTGGGCAGCAGTGCATGCCGCAAGGAAATCTGCGTACTCTGTACCGGTGGTGGTGTTTTTGCACACGTTGCCGTCAGCAGAGCCCACGATCATTGCCATGACAAACAATGCCAAGACCGTTGCCACTAAGAGAAGCAATTTTAATTGTTTTCTCATAATAGTTTTTCTCCTTTTTTTAAAATGTTGTTAGAAGCATCCCACCGCAGCAAACGGGCTTTTTGTGCAGTAAGACAAACTTACATAATAATTTTATTACAAATTTGGCAAGTTGTCAACAAGGAATTTGATCGTGCTTTTCGCGCGTCGCCCGCGCACGTATTATATTTAAAAATATAGGCATTGTCAAGACACCCCCTCACGCGCCTCAAATCCTTGCACAGCAAGGCATTCGGGGTTTTAAATGTCTTGTTTTTCCGTCATAAAAACAGGCTTTAGCCACAGCGAGCACGCAAAATGTTTACATTTTCGTCATCTTTTCCGCCCTTGAGGTGGGCAACAACGCCCACCGTGAGGATCTTAGAAAACGCAAAAAAGCGCTTTCGGCGGTTTGTTTGCACAGCTCCCCTACGAAAAAGAGAACCCCCGTGGGACAATTCATTTTGAACTGTCCCACGGGGGAATTTTACTTATTCCAAGTAATGATTATCGCAATTACATATCTACGATATCATAAATTTCAGTTTCTTCAAACGGATCATAACCAAAATTTATACCAACAGGAGATGTGGTAATGATATCAGCAGAAGCGATATAGATCAACTCGGAGGTAGGTGCCTCATAAATCTTTTTCATGTTCATTTTCCTCCTTTACTCAGTTAGCAGCGGCAGCAACAACCTGGTTATAGGTACGTGCGTTATCAGCAGAGCAGAAATCACCGTAGAAGGTATCGGTCGTGTCGTCTGTATATTCAAACACGATCATGGAAACAGCCGCATAAATACGGGTATCGCTATTCAGCTCGATCAGAGTACCGGCGTATTTCACCGAATCCGCTGTTGTCGCATTTGTTTCTGCATCAAAGCCAAGAAGCGAATGTACAGCCTCAATTGCAACGTAGTTTGTATTACCGATACCTAATGCCGTGTCAAGTGCATCCTTAGTGAATACACCGCCTGCTTTTGCCACGTAATCCATGGGAGCGACCAAAGTGTAGAAGCGGATATCTTTAATACCCTTGCTCGTCTTTTCTGCAATAAAGCCATTAATTACAGTGCTGCTGATCTCAGTGTCAAATTTCAAGCCGTGATGCTCTTCATTAATACCTGCACCTGCTTCAGCAGAGTTTGTAAAGTCACCTGCATCTGCAGTCCAGAGCTTGTATTCTTTAGTGTCATATCTTACACGCTGCGCATACCCGTCAAGCTCGTAAGTGCCCTGTACCTTGGTGCCTGCCTTTGCAAGCACTACCACATCGACAAAATCAACCTTGCCAACGAAAAGTGCGATCTTGGTGGTCTCCTCTTCTACCGTTGTTTCTTGCACGTTTTCTACAACAAACATGCACTCGGTAAGAGTAACTTTAGCAGTTTCTGCAGTAGTATCATTCACAATGCTCTGCTCCGTGCCGTTGACGGCAATATTGCAGTTCTCTGCAATCAGCGTACCGGCCTCAGCAAAATTAAACACGTTACCAACGTAAGCGTTAATGGTTGCACCGGAAATATTAAGCGTAGCGCCCGCTGCCCTAAACTCAAACATGCTATTTGCCTTGTTGGTCAAGGTTTCGTTTTGCGCAAAGCTGCCGCCCACAACGGTCATTGTCACAGCACCGTTAAGCTGAATGGAGATGTGGCGGTCATCACCGGGATGAGCCTTGAAATGACAGTTGGTAAGGTTTACCGCACCAACAGAATAGTTGATACCGCGGTCGGCGTATATCGTAACGTTAGTGAGGCTTACGGTAGGCTTGGTATAGGTTAGACCTTCGGGTGTTGTATCGGCACGACCTTGAATGGCAATAGTACCGTTACCTGCGTAGATAACCGTATTGGAAATGGTAGTTGTGATCGCATCGGTCAAAATACCGTTGTTGGAGCCCTCCAAAAGAGCTTCATCTGTTACGCTGTCAATTCCACCCTTTGCAATGGCATTCGTATAGGAAAGGAAGCAATTTGTAATGGTCAGGCTCTTGATGTATTCAATACCCAGCACGTAGGAGCCCTTCGAATAAATGGATGTGTTCTCAAACGAAACAACCGTGTTTTCCGTAGAAGAAGTTTCGGTTCTATACTTATTTCTCACACCGATCTTAAACGGAACGGGTTTGTCTACGCTCGTCTTGGTCATATCATAGCTGCCGCCTGTAACCTCTAAGGTAACACCGTCAGCCTCCGAGAACACAAAGTATGTAACGCTGGCATCCTCTGCCACAGTGATGTTACAGTTGTCAAGCACCAGCGTGCCTTTTACGATCTCGATCCAAGTGCCTGCACTGGCAGCAAAGGTAACGTCTTTCAGTGTAACCGTGCCGTTTACGTTGACCGTAACGGTGTTGTAAACGATCTCGGTCTTTGCGTACCCCTCATCAAGGAACAGGTTGGTGCCCTGAACGAAGAAGGTACCAAGAGCCGTGTAAGTAGGAATGGGATCGGCTATTGCTTCACCTTCAACAAACAGTGCTTCAAACTGTGCTTGGTTGTACGTGCCTGCCGTGGTAATGGTGGGATTTTCCACAACATTAACGCCAGGCCAAGAGGTGATATAGAACTTAGCCTTGCTCCACAGCGTAGCATTGTTCAAAACCTCTTGCACCGCTGCGCTGTCAGCAGAACCTGCGCCAAGCTTAAACGTGATGTCACCCAAGGTGGTGGCGGAGGTGGAGAAGCTTGCAACAGGCAGTTTGGCAGTATCTGTAAAGTTTGCGCCGCCCGACAGAACAAACGTACCGCCGGCAATGTTGATCGTGCCCGTAATTCCGGCGGCAGAACTAAACAAATACATGCCCGAGTTGGACAATTCAAATGTACCGCCGTAAATGTTTACAGCATTCGAATTTGCCACGATCATGCCGGCTGTGCCGCTTCCTGTCGCCTTAATCGTTCCGCCCCAAACAGTCAGGCTTCCCGTTTGCTCTTCATCATCATTTACCGGGGTCGCAGGGTCAGCAACGGTAAGCAAGGTGGCAGGCACGTTAATTTCGATCTCATCGTTATTTTGGCCTTGTGCACCAATAGTAAGATTACATCCGTTTCCACTAGCAAAGCCCGCGGTACCACCGGTAATGTTTACCTTTGTATCACCCGTAATAGTAATGTTTGTCTGATACTGCGTGTGATTGTTGTTTAAAACAACATAATTGGGAGCTTCTATGTCGCAATCGTTAAACGAAATGATCATGCGTCCGGAACGAAACACACCGGCATTTTGACAGGTTATATCGCAATTATCAAGCGCAACTCCAAGATTTGCACTTTTTGTCGAGCCACCTACAATACCGTATTTCGCTTTGGTATTTTTTACATCTATTACCAAATTTTTGAATGTGATGTTCACATTTGCTGTGGCAACCTGGAACAGATTTTTTGACGTGCTATTAATCGTGAGCTTGTAGCGTCCGTCCTCACCATATGCACCGTCAATGGTTATTTCAGTTCCTTCCGTCAGAGCCGTGCCATTTGCGGTAACAGTTACATCTGCAAGCAACTGAATAGTGTCGCCACTTTGGGCAGCAGTGCATGCCGCAAGGAAATCTGCGTACTCTGTACCGGTGGTAGTGTTCTTGCACACGTTGCCGTCAGCAGAGCCCACGATCATTGCCATAACGAACAATGCCAAGACCGTTGCCACCAAGAGAAGCAATTTTAATTGTTTTCTCATAAGTTTTTCTCCTTTTTTATTTAAAAGTTTTTAGAAGCATCTTGCCGCAGCAAACGGGCGTTTTTGTGCAGTAAGACAAATTCACACAATAATTCTATGATAAATTTGGTAAATTGTCAACAAGGTTTTTGAAACTTTTTTGCGCGCAACCCCAAAGTCCACATTTTTTATTTATATAGAAAGCTGAAATTCCAGCCCTTCCCACGCGCCGCAAACCCTTGTGGCACAAGGGCTTCACGCCCTCAACAAATCCCTTTATCTTTATCACACAAAACACACATTAGCCACAGTGAGTACACAAAATGTTTACATTTGCACCCGCTTTTTTGCCCTTATTTTCGGAGTTTTCTCTTTTTTGCCTGTGTCCTGTTCGCGCACAACCCTGTAGGTGGCAAAGCGATTCATTGCGTAGGGGAGGAGTCCCCCCTCCCGTTTTCACACATCGCGGATTTCGGGCGATTCTTGAATCGCCCCTACGAGATACCGTAACATCGTGCATTTTGTTTGCGCTCTCTTGTAGGGGCGTCTACAAACCGCTTGCGGTTTGTGTGAAGAAATCGCGTTGCGATTCTTCGTTTCACGAAACGCCCGTTGTTTAAAATCATATCCTTGTTCACCCGTTTTTTGCACATCGCGGATCGCGGGAGGCGGGACTCCGTGACCACCGCAGGTGTGTCAATGTGCTCGGCTTAGCCGAGCGCAGCTCCCCTACAAAATGCATTTTGCATCGTGCACCTTGTTCGCGCCCCACCCGTAGGGGCTTGCGCCCTCGGCTACGCCGAACGACCCTGCATCGACACATTTTTAAAAAATTTATACATTTTTATTGTAATCGCTCCTAATCTTTTGACAAATGCAAAAAAATGTGATATACTATATAAATTGTAAAAGTATATGCGCTACACATTAAAAAGAAGGGGGGGATATGAATGGTACAAATATGCGATGTAGAGCCACACTCGCGCGCGGCGAGGGCAGGCATCCTTACAGGCGACATTCTTACTGCGATCAACGGCAACGAAATTGCCGACGTGCTTGACTACCGCTTTTATTTGGCGGAGGCGGCAATAGCATTATCCCTCACACGAAACGGCACCCCCTTTACCGTTACCATAAAAAAGGGGATCTATGACGATATCGGTCTTGTGTTTGAAACACCGCTAATGGATAAAAAGCAATGCTGTGCCAACCGCTGCATTTTTTGCTTTATCGATCAGCTCCCCAAGGGGTTGCGCCCTTCGCTTTACTTTAAGGACGACGACGCGCGCCTTTCCTTTTTACACGGGAACTACATCACCCTTACCAATTTGCGTGATAAGGATATCGACCGCATTATTAAGATGCATATTTCGCCCGTCAACGTGTCGGTGCACACAACAAATCCGCAGCTCCGCTGTGACATGATGAAAAACCGCCGCGCAGGCGAGGTGCTCTCCTATCTTGACCGCCTTGCCGCCGCAGGCATCCGTCTATGTGGGCAGATCGTGCTCTGCCGCGGCATTAACGACGGGGCTGAGCTTGACCGCACCATGCGTGACCTCAAAAAGCTCGCTCCCCATATGTCCAGTGTTTCGATCGTGCCGGCAGGGCTTACGCGCTACCGTGAGGGGCTTTACCCTCTCACGCCCTTCACCAAAGAGGAGTGCCGCGCGGTCATTGAGCAGGTCAACCGCTTTGGCGATGCCTGCCTTGACGAGCTTGGCTACCGCATGTTTTGCGTGGCAGATGAATTTTACTTAAAAGCCGAGCTCCCCTTACCCGAGGAAGCCTATTACGGTGACTATGAGCAAATAGAAAACGGTGTTGGCATGCTGCGCTCCCTTATGGCGGAATTTGCCACCGAGCTTGATTATCTGTTTGATCTGGTAGACGACACCGCCGAGTTTGGACCCCGACACGTTTCGCTTGCCACAGGCAAAGCGGCGGCACCCACCATGCGATACCTTGCCTCGCTGTTAGAAAAACGCTTAAGCGGTATAAGGATCTCTGTGTATGAGATAGAAAACCGATTTTTTGGCAAGGAGATCACCGTGGCAGGGCTGCTTACGGGCAAGGATATGGCAGAGCAGCTAAAGGACAAGCCCTTGGGCGATGAGCTCTTGATCCCCGCCACCACGTTACGCGCGGAGGGTGACCTTTTCCTTTGCGGTATGACGCCGCACGAGCTCTCCCTTCAGCTTGGTGTGCCCCTAACACCCGTTAAGGGTGAGGGTGCCGCGCTCCTTGCGGCATTGGTAGGTAAGAAGGATCTATGACCCCTAACGAATTACCGAAAAGGAAGAAACACCGGCTTGAGCGAGAATATTATAGCTTGTCGGGTTCCGTTTTCCTTACAATATGCACGCACCAAAGAGAAAAAATATTATCTGACGTGGTAGGGGCGATTCACGAATCGCCCGCCGTGCAATTAACACGATGCGGTAAAATTGTGAATGCTGTGATAGGCGAATTGCAAAATAAATTTCCCCTTACCGTAGATCAATACGTTATTATGCCAAATCACATACACCTTATCGTTACGGTTAAGGATTGTGATGAGATACGGGCGATTCGTGAATCGCCCCTACAAAAGCGATCTATCATTTCACGGGTGGTAGGATATTTAAAAATGAACGCAACAAAGCAAATACACAGCTTTATGTCGGGTGCGATATTCCAACGCTCCTTTTACGACCACGTGATACGAAACGAACACGAATACGCGGAAATTTCCAAATACATAGCAAAAAATCCGCAAACCTGGCGCGAGGATAGCTTGTACGGGTAACCCACGTTATTTGCGCATCCCACCGTAGGGGAGGGGTCCCCCCTCCCGACACCACCATTTTACATTTCATTCTTTGTTTACACATATTTTTTATCAGGAGGACAAAAATGGCAAAACCGATTGTGGCTATCGTTGGCAGACCCAACGTTGGCAAAAGCACATTTTTTAATAAATTGATCGGCGAACGCCGTTCTATCGTAGAGGACACACCGGGTGTGACGCGCGACCGCATTTACGGCGAAACCGAATGGTGCGGCAAAAAACTGACCCTCATTGACACGGGCGGCATTGAGCCCAAAACCGATGATGCCATTCTCTCGCAAATGAAATTTCAAGCAGAGCTTGCCATTGAGAGTGCCGATGTCATCATACTCCTTTGCGACGTACGCACGGGTGTAACGGCTGCCGACCGCGATATTGCGGTGCTGCTGAAAAAAAGCGGCAAGCCGGTTGTGCCCGTGATCAACAAATGCGACCGTGTAGGCGCACTCCCCTATGAGTTTTACGAATTTTACGAGCTTGGCTTTGAGGCAGAGCCCGTACCCGTATCCTCGATCCACGGCAGTGGCACGGGAGATGTACTTGATGCGGTGCTCGCCGCCCTGCCCGAGGAAGACGGCGAAGAGGAGGAGGACGACAGCATCAAGGTTGCCGTCATTGGCAAGCCAAATGCGGGAAAATCCTCTATCATCAACCGCTTTGTGGGCAGTGAGCGCATGATCGTTTCCAACATTGCGGGCACCACGCGCGATGCAGTTGACACTACGGTAGAAAACGAATACGGCAGATTTACCTTTATCGACACGGCGGGCATTCGCAGGCAGTCTAAGATCAACGATAACATCGAAAAATACAGCGTTTTACGCGCCCATATGGCGGTAGAGCGCGCCGACGTTTGCCTTATTATGGTAGATGCCAACGAGGGCGTAACCGAGCAGGACGAGCGCATTGCCGGCATTGCACACGAGGCAGGCAAGGCGTGCATTATCCTTGTAAACAAATGGGATACCATTGAAAAGGACAACAGCACGGTATCGAATTTCACCAAGCAGGTGTATGAGGCACTCGGCTATATGCAATACGCGCCCCTGCTTTTCGTATCCGCAAAAACAGGACAGCGCATACCCAATATTTTTGAGCATATCCTGTACGTGTTCAATCAGTCCAATCTCCGCATCTCCACGGGCATGCTCAACGATGTGCTAAACGATGCCACCACGCGTGTGCAGCCCCCCTCGGACAAGGGCAGACGCTTGAAGATCTATTATATGACGCAAATTCGTGTAGCGCCCCCCACGTTTGTGATCTTTTGCAACAATGCGGAGCTGTTCCATTTTTCCTATCAACGCTTTATCGAGAACTGCCTGCGTGAAACCTTTGGCTTCCGCGGCACGCCGATCAAGCTGATCATTCGCCAAAAGGGCGAGGAGGTACCCGATGCGTGATGCTGAGAGAATAATCGATAAAACAAAAATATACGTAAAGGCGGGTGACGGCGGCAACGGTGCCGTTTCCTTCCACCGCGAAAAATACGTTGCCAAGGGCGGCCCCGACGGCGGTGACGGCGGACACGGCGGCAACATTGTCTTTCAGGTAGACAAGGGTGCCACCACGTTGCTTTTCTTCCGTGATCACCGCAAGTTTGTAGCCAAAAACGGCGGCAACGGCACGGGGGAGAAATTCCACGGTGCAACCGCGCCCGACGTTAAGATCTTAGTGCCCGCAGGCACTCTCATTCGCGATGCCGCAACGGGCAAGATCATCAAGGATATGTCCGATGACGAGCCGTTTGTATGCTGCCGCGGCGGCAGAGGAGGCTGGGGCAACCGCCACTTCGCCACGCCTACCCGTCAGGTGCCGATGTTTGCCAAAAACGGCACAAAGGGTGAGGAAAAGGAGCTGATCCTTGAGCTGAAAATGCTTGCCGACGTAGGACTTATTGGCATGCCGAGTGTGGGAAAATCCTCTATCCTTTCCCGCATCAGTGCGGCACGCCCCAAAATTGCCGCATACCATTTTACCACCCTCTCCCCCAATCTCGGAGTCGTATCAACGGGCGGCGAGAGTGGCTTTGTTGCCGCAGATATCCCAGGGCTCATTGAGGGTGCGGCGGACGGCGCGGGACTTGGGCACGCATTTTTAAGGCACGTGGAGCGTTGCCGCTTGCTTTTGCACGTGGTAGACGTAGCACGCACCGAGGGGCGTGACCCCATTGAGGATATCAAGGCGATCAATCACGAGCTTTCACGCTACAGTGAGCAGCTTGCTACGCGCCCACAGATCATTGTGGCAAACAAGAGTGACGCGCTTGATGAGGAGCTGACCGACGTTGCCGCATTTGAGGCATTTGTAAAGGAAAACGGCTGGGAGCTGATCTACGTTTCCGCCGCCACGGGCAAAAATCTTGATCTGCTCGTCACGACCGTTGCCGCACGCTTGCGCGAATTACCGCCCCTGACGGTATTTGAAAGTGAGATCACCGAGGCAGATCTTGCCGCTGAGGACCCCATGCAGACCACCGTGCGCCGCGAAAATGACACCTTCTTTGTTGAGGGCAAGTGGCTCATCGATCTCATGGGCAGAACCAACCTTGACAGCTACGAATCCCTTTCCTATTTTCAACGCTCACTCCAGAAAAACGGCGTGATCGCACTGCTTGAGGAAAAGGGCTGCACCGACGGACATACCGTAAATATTTACGATTTTGAATTTGAATTTATTAAATAAGGAAGTATCACAATGAACATCTGGCACGACATGGACCCCGCGGAGATCACACCAACAGATTTTACCGCCGTTATTGAGATCTCTAAAGACAGTCAATGCAAATACGAGCTTGACAAACACACAGGCCTTTTGCGCCTTGACCGCGTCCTCTACACCGCCACGCACTACCCTGCCAATTACGGCTTTATCCCGCGCACCTTTGCCGACGACGGCGACCCGCTTGACGTGTTGGTGCTATGCGCACGCCCCATTCAGCCCTTAACACTGGTGCGTGTGTATCCTATTGGTGTCATGCGCATGCTTGACGACGGCAGAATGGATGACAAGATCATTGCCATTCCCTTCTCCGATCCTACCTACAACAGCATTCGCTCGATCGACGAAATGCCCGCGCATATTTTTGATGAAATTATGCACTTCTTTTCGGTATACAAGCAGCTTGAAAACAAGCAAACTGCCGTTAAGACCCTGTTTGACCGCGAAAAAGCGGAACAGATCATTGCCGAGGCACTTGAGTGCTATCAAAGAACCTTTGTGGATAAGGTACAGTAAGGCTTCTTTTAAAAAAATACCGCTTTTCTGCTGCTTTGCAACAGAAAAGCGGTATTTTTTATTGGGCAATGTACTCTGCAAAGTCGCTGCCGTCATCAAGACGCCGTACCGTAAACACGCCGCTATCGGTATCATAGATCATGTAACAGGCAGGCGTGCCCCCCTTTGGCATAGAGGCAGAGCCCGGGTTCAGGCAAATATGTCCCCCCGCGGTTTTGTGCACGCCCGCAACGTGGGTATGCCCCTCGATCAAGAGATCATGCGCGCCGAGTGGGCTTGGCCCCTCTCCTCCAAACAGATGCCCGTGCGTGAGATACGCCACGCCTGATTTTAAGGGTAGCACCCCATAGTCTGCCATAATGGGAAAGGGCAGCACCATTTGATCGACCTCGGCATCACAGTTTCCGCGCACTGCCGTAATGCAGTCCTTTAACTCCGAAAGCAGTGCGATCACGCCCTTGGGATCATACCCCTCGGGCAGATGATTGCGCGGCCCGTGATATAAAAGGTCGCCAAGCAGATAGAGCTTTTCGGCACCCTCACGCGCAAGGGCATCCTTTACCCTTTTTGCGGCGCAAAGATCGCCGTGAATATCCGATGCAAATAAAAGCTTCATAAAAGTCCTCCTATAAGATATGCTTTAATTTCTGTTTTTTGATACCCTGCCCGCATTTTCTATGTCCTCGGCGGTCATGGCGCGCTTGTGCTCCACAGGCTTCCACTCCACACGCCGCGAGAAAAAGGCGGCAAGTGAGATCGGAATATAGGTCAGCATAAACAGTGGAAAGGTGAAAAGCAATGCCACCGCGCGCGGCTTGCTACAGTGGATCCTGTGCCACTCGGATAGCAACGCCACCAAGCCAAGCACGAAAAAGATGCCGTAGCCAAAGATCAAAAATTCAGCAAGGCAATTCAACAGCGTTGGGGAAAGAGTGCCGTATACGATCCAATTCAAAAGCAAGAGCGCGCTGTTGGCAATGAGCTGCACACTGGAAAGCACAAACGCAGGGGTGATATTCATCATCATATCAAACGAGGACCAGCGCAGGCGCAAAGCACCCGACAGCAAGCCGCCCCCATAATGACGGATCACCTGAAACATCCCCTTTGCCCAACGCTTTCTCTGCCGCCAGGACTGACGAAAGGTTTCGGGCTGCTCATCAAAAAGCTCCGCCTCGTGGCAGTATCCAACGCGATCCCCGTGCAAAATGCAATCTGCGGTAAATTCGATATCCTCCGTGAGGAGAAAATGCTTCCAGCCGCCGTTTCTTTGGATAATGCTCCCGTCCACCAAAAAGCCCGTGCCGGAAATGGCGGCACTGCACCCAAGGGTGGCACGCGGATTTTGCAAATGCCGCGATTCCCGCAAAAACCACAGCGCATAGCCCGCACTGATCCAGTTTTTGCCGTAATTTTTCGCGTTACGGTAAGAGGTGATCACGCGATATCCTGCCCCGTATGCCTTGTTCATTTGCTCAATAAAATCGGCACGCAGCACGTTATCGGCGTCAAAAAACAAATATGCGTCATAGGCAGAAAGTCCTACCCCTTCCCGAATACGGTCAAACAAAAACGCCAGTGCGTATCCCTTTCCCACCAAACGCTTATTCTGTCGCTCAAACACGCGTGCGCCCGCCTCGCGCGCCACTGCGGCGGTGCGGTCGGTGCAATTATCGGCAACCACGTAAATATCAATGAGAGATAGAGGATAGGTCTGCCCCTTGATGCTTGCAAGAAGCAAGGGGAGCACGCGCTCCTCGTTGCGTGCGGCGATCACCACGGCATAGCGCTGATCCATGGGCACGCTTTTGTATTTTTTCGGTTTTACAACGCACGCAACAAACAGATAAAAAAACTGATATGCATAGCAAAGGGTAAACAGCGTGCCAATAAACAGCGTGATATAAAATCCTACGGTTTCTACTGCGTTGAGCGAGGGATCGATTTCCCACGAGGGCAACAGTATCTTCTCAAAAAAGCCTACAACTGCTTCAAAAAACCTCATTTTCCTCGATTTTTCACCATGCACCTTTCAGAACTTTTAGCGGTCTTGCCAAGGTGCTCGCGTGCCTTTCTGACAAGCAATATCCCCCCATACGTAGCAAAAAAAGGGAGAAACGCTTGCCCCAAGCACATCACGGGGGTGAAAAACCGACCGCACAAACGGTAGAGGATCGATATGGGCGTTCCCGCAAAATCTCTTGAGATAAACATAAGGTTTGCCACGGGATCACCCGAAACACGGTTATAAACGGTATTAAACAGCCACGCCAAGATACAGACCGTGCCTGTTAGTGCCGCAACGTAGCGGACATCGCGCAGCCGCGGACGGTATACGCCACGCACGAGTAGCAGCAGCCCCACATAAACCATGGCCCCGTGCAGCAAAAAGCTGTGCCATGAAATAAAATGAAATGCGGGATATTGCGGCAGTGAGGTGGTTGGCATCAGCAAAAATACCGCGCCACCAACGATCCCACCCATGGCGATAAAGGTATCACCCACATGGCGAAAAAGCCCCTTGGCAAAGCTGCTGAGCAAGCCTGCGTACAAAATCAGGCTGCAATAGTACAGCGGTATAAACTCATTGGGATTTCTTGAGCCTGTAACAAGGAGCACAAACAGGATCTTGGCAAGCTCAAGCCCCCAAAGGCACAGCGTAAGAACGCGCACCGTGCGGCGCACCGCCGCCGCTGTCATATGGCGTGAAAAACAGAGCCCCACAGCAATAAAAATGACGGTTACAGACAGCAACAGCAAATGCCAACGCGAAAAAAGCCCTGCCGACGGGTACTGATTTGGCAACGAAAAAAAGATTTTTATCATTGCCTATCATTCTCTCGCTTATCAAAGTTGATGCGTTGCTCCTCAATGACCAGCGGACGGCGCATGAGCTTTGAGCGTAGCGTAAGAAGATATTCCCCAAGAATACCGAGAAATATCAAGATCAGTGCCGTGCAAAAAAGTGAAACGGGAAAAAGCCAAAGCCAAGCGGCGAATGCCTTGCCAAGCCACGTACGCATCAGCAATGCGCCCCCGAAGAAAACGGAAGCCGCCAAAAGCAGCCAGCCCATTGCCGCAAGCAAGCGGATCGGCATTTTGGTGTAGGTGGTGAAGCTGAGCATAGCGGCATCATAGAGCGTGGCAAAACTGTTGTGCGTTTTGCCGGCACGCCGCTTGGCTTGCGTATACGGTATTTCGGCACGCCGAAAGCCAAGCTCCGCAACGATCCCACGCAAAAAGGGGGTGGGGTCGTCAAGCGCGCGAAGCACGTCAACAAAGCTGCGGTCATACAATCCAAAGCCCGTAAAATGCTCGATCTGCTCAACCGTTGACATTTTGCGAATGAGCTTATAGTAGCAGGTGCGCGCAAAGCGCAATAGCTTGTTTTCCTTACTTGCGGTTTTTACGGCGCAAACAATGCGATAGCCGTCCTCCCACTTAGCAACCAAACGCGGGATCATCTCCACAGGGTCCTGAAAATCCGCGCACATTGAGATCGTACAATCCCCCGTGGTTGCACAAATTCCGTGATACGGGGAGTTGAATTGCCCAAAATTACGCGCGTTGAAGATCGCGCGCACACGGGTACTTTCGCGGCAAAGCTGCAGCAGCTTTTCACGCGTACCGTCACGGGAAGCGTTGTCGATAAATAAAATATCGTAATCATACCGGGGCAGTGACCTCTCAAATTCAGCCACGATCGCCCGATAAAGCGGCACAACGTTTTCCACCTCGTTGTAGGTGGGAATCATCACGCTGATACGCTTTCGCACATTTTCCATACCGTTCCTCCGGTAAAACAGGTTTATGCTGTGATCATACCGTCGGGGTCGATTTCTTTTCGGCGCACCCACCGAAAGCCAAGTCCGATTGCCGCGGCAAGCCGTAGCGCACAGGCGGCAACCATCGAGAGTGAAAAGCCCCACATCCCGAAAAGATAGGTGGCGGGAATGCCAAGCCCAAAAAAGCAGATGCCAAATATAGCGTTGATGAAGATTTGATAGCTCTTTTTTGCAAAGCGAATGAGCACTACCATTAAAATACCGGTGATAAAATAAATCACCTGTGCCAGACTTCCTACAAACAAAAAGTCCTTTACCGCATCAAATTCGGCCGGATACAGTATGAGTAATACCAAATATCCGCCAAGCCAGCAAAAAAGCGTAAACACAAGAATCGCCGCAAGACTCCCCAGCGTGAGAAGCCGCATGGTGCGGCGCGTTAACTTACCCTCGTAACGGGCAAGGTACCCGATCAGCACGCCGTTGAGGGGCCCCGTTACCACCGAAATGGTTTTGCCCACCAACGTAGCAAGATAATAGACCGTTACCGCCGAAGCACCAAGCAAAAGTTTTAAAAGAATGCGGTCTACGTTTAAAATAAGATTTGCCACACCCTCAGCTAAAAAGAAGGTAAGTATCACGCGAAAGGTTTTGCGCCACGCAGGTGAAAGGCGAAGCGCGCGGCGCGAGAGCACCGCGCTGCTGCCGTATGCGTAAAGCACGCCCAGTGCCTCACCAACCAGTAAGCCAAGCGGCCAAATGCCGGTTTTCCATACCAGTACCGCACCAATGGCGTATCCTATGCCAATAAACAGATAGTACAAAAAGAAACGGCGGTAACGGAGTGTGATCTTATAGGAAACATCTGCATAATACCGAAACGCCATGGCAACAAACAAAAGGCAGTAGCAAATATAGGTAGCATTGTCCATGGGAGCACCGCCAAACACGCGCACAAGGTAGGTAAACGGCACGCCGACAAGGCTGACGAGCAACAGAAAAACATTATAATCTCCGCTGTTTTGCGTGCGCTCTGCGGCAGGTGAGATCATACGTGCATAATTGGCGGCACTGCCAACAGATACCGTGAGTACGTTGATGTACGCCATGAGATACTGCAAATTGCCGTATCCAACGTCGCCGAACCTGCGTGCGTAAAGCGGAAACACGACAATTTGCGCCACTGCATTCATGAGGAAAAGTCCCGCAAGGCTATAGATCGAGTCCCCAATCTGGTTTTTGTACTTTTTTAATACCCCCGCGATCATTGCACTGCCTCAATAATGGCGTTTGCCATATAATCGATCATATCATTGGTCATACCGGGGTAAACGCCTACCCAAAACGTGCGCAACATAACGGTATCGGTAACCGAAAGATCGCCCACCGCGCGGTACCCACTCTTGGAACGGCGCATCCCGTCAAAGCACGGATGCTTGATGAGATTCCCCGAGAAAAGCATACGCGTTTGAATTCCCTTGCCCTCAAGGTGCGAAAGCACTGCCTCGCGCGACACACCCTCGCGGCAGGTGATCAAAAAGCCAAACCAAGAGGGCGTGGCATTGGGACATGCCTCGGGCAGGATCAATTTATCAGCCACGGGCAGAAGTGCCGCGTGCAAGCGCGCAAAATTTTCTTGGCGGCGCGCCACAAACAAGGGCAGCTTTTCGAGCTGTGCACAGCCCACCGCCGCCTGCATATCGGTTGCCTTTAAATTGTATCCAAAGTGAGAGTACACGTATTTATGATCGTAACCGCGCGGCAATTCCCCGTATTGGCGGTCAAAGCGATGACCGCAAAGGTTATCCACACCTGGGGGGCAAATGCAATCGCGCCCCCAGTCGCGCATAGAACGCATGATCTTGTGCAAATAGTTGTCACGCGTATATACGGCACCGCCCTCACCCATGGTCATATGGTGCGGCGGATAAAAGCTGCTTGTGCCAATATCCCCCACCGTGCCTGTTTTATAAACCGTGCCGTCAAAATTGTATTCTGCACCGAGTGCGTCACAGTTGTCTTCAATGAGCCAAAGCTCATATTCATTGCAAAAATTGCGTACCGTTTTAAGGTCAAACGGATTTCCCAGCGTATGCGCCACCATAACCGCCTTTGTCTTTGGGGAAAGTGCCGCCTCAAGCTGCCGCACGTCAATATTGTATTGCGGCAGAGTGATATCTACGAATACGGGCACCGCACCGTACTGAATGATCGGTGCTACGGTCGTGGGGAACCCTGCCGCCACGGTAATGACCTCATCCCCCGGGCGTATGGCGCGCTCGCCAAGCAAGGGCGAGGTCAGGGTCATAAAGGCAAGGAGATTGGCAGAGGAGCCGGAATTGACGAGCGTACAGTGATCAATACCGAGATATCTCGCGAACTCACGCTCAAACTGAGCCGTATATCGCCCTGCCGTCAGCCAAAAATCCAGCGAGCTATCCACCAAATTTACCATTTCCGCACTGTCATATACACGTGCGGCATAGGGGATTTTCTCACCCGTTTTCCACTCATTTTTGTTATGATAGGTGTCGCAATATTCCTGTGTCAGCGCAAGGATCTCACGCCTTGCCTCCTGCTCTGTCTTTCCCGTAAAATGCATACTCTCTCCCCGTTTTTTCTTTCAGTGCCTTACTGTATTCCTCGATCTGTGTGTCGGTAAGTGCCGATACGTCATTTCCCTTTGCATACGCCTTGCTCCATTCCACGACTTTCGTCACCGCCTCGGCGATATCCCACGTCGGCTTCCACCCAAAGGTTTTTTTCAGCTTGGCGCAATCGAGCTTTAACAGGGTCGCCTCATGCGGCCCGTTTTCCCCACACGTATGCCACGTAAGATCTTCCCCCCACGCTCGCACAAACAGCTCCGTAAGTGCTCCCGTTGTCAGGCAATCCTGCTCGTCCGGGCCCACGTTATAATAGCCCGCATATCTGCCGTTTTCCAACTGCAGTGCGGCAATCATCAAATACGCAAATAGAGGCTCCAACACATGCTGATACGGACGTATGGCGTTGGGGCTTCGCACCAAAATGGGCTCATGTGCCATTGCCGCGCGCACACAGTCAGGTATGATGCGGTTTGGTGCAAAATCTCCGCCGCCGATCACATTCCCCGCACGCGCCGTAGATATGGCTACGTGACCGTCATCAAAAAAGGAATTTTTATAGCTGTGCGTCACAAGCTCAGCACAGGATTTACTGTTGGAATACGGGTCGTATCCGTCAAGCGGCTCGTATTCACGGTAGCCCCATTCCCATTCTCTGTTCAAATACACCTTATCCGTGGTAACATTTAAAAAAGAGCGCACCGTGTCTGTTTTTTTGATACATTCAAGCACGTTTACCGTTCCCATTACGTTGGTGGCATAGGTGAGAACAGGGGCGCGATAGCCCTCGCGCACGATCGGCTGCGCCGCAAGATGCAGCACGATCTCGGGCCTTGCTTCCTCAAATACAGTAAGCAAATGCTCAAGATCACAAATATCCCCTGTTACGGATCGCATGCCGTCGGCGGCTTTCAAAAGCGAAAACAGAGAGGGCATTGTGGGCGGCTCCAACGCATATCCCGTCACAGTTGCACCCATATACTGCAAAACACGGCACAGCCAAGCACCCTTAAAGCCCGTGTGGCCCGTTACAAGCACGCGCTTGCCGCGGTAAAGCTCCCACCACTGCATCAGTCTGCCCACCGTTTCCAGGGTGCCTTGTTGCTTTCCCAAAGCCGTTCCAGCTTTTCCCTGTCGCGCATGGTATCCATGCATTGCCAAAAGCCATGGTGGCGAAACGCCATCAGCTCTCCGTTTGCACAAAGCCTTTCAAGCGGTGTGCGCTCAAACACGGTTGCATCGTCATCAATATAATCAATCACGCGGGGATCCAGCACCATAAAGCCGCCGTTGATCCAGTCCACATCAGCCTCGCTTTTTTCGCGAAATGCCTGCACCTGATCGGTCTTTGCATCTAATACGCCAAAGCGTGAATCGGGGTGTACGGCGGTAATGGTAGCATATTTGCCGTGCGCGCGGTGAAATGCAAGCTCTTTTGCAATGTCCACATTTGAAACCCCGTCGCCGTAGGTAAGGAAAAAAGGCTCGTTTTCAAGATACGCTCGTATTTTTTTGATACGGCCGCCTGTCATGGTAGTAAGCCCCGTGTCTACCACCGTAACACGCCACGGCTCAGAGCAGGTGTTGTGAACCGTAATTTTTTCTCTTGTGCTGAAATCAAAGGTCACGTCACTGTGATTGATATAATAATCGGCAAACCATTCCTTGATTACACTTTGCTTATATCCTGCGCAAATGATAAAATCGCAATATCCGTATGACGAATAATACTTCATAATATGCCAAAGGATCGGCATGCCGCCGATCTCGACCATGGGCTTTGGGCGCAAATGCGATTCCTCGCTGATGCGTGTACCAAAGCCACCCGCCAATATCACAACCTTCATAGGGCCAACTCCTCGCTCGCTTTCGCGTGTGTTGATCGTTGATCGCTTTTCAGTAACAAGATTGCCCCAAATTGGCAGTATTATGCACCACACGCCATGTTTTCCATTTAGAGGACTGTCCTGTGCCACTAAAAAGTTCGCGCACGCGCGCTGCAATATAGGTTTCTTCAAAATTATACCATACGCCCACTCATGTGTCAAGAAAAACAACCCCACGCCGATAGTTGCCTGCGAAGGCCGTAAATTCCCGCTAATTCTTTTAAAAAAGCATTGACAAACCCTTAAAAGTGTGCTAAACTATTTGGGTGATATTTGAGAATGTTATCGAGGTGTGGCTCCCGAAACACTCCGTGTTTCGCAAAAGAACGTCTTGCCCCACTAAACGTGTGGCATTTGCTTCGCAAAACCGCCGTTCTTGCCGCCACGTGTCTGTTGACTATACAATTCAATATCGAGGTGTGGCTCCCGAAACACTCCGTGTTTCGCAAAAGAACGTCTTGCCCCACTAAACGTGTGGCATTTGCTTCGCAAAACCGCCGTTCTTGCCGCCACGTGTCTGTTGACTATACAATTCAATAT
>JAFVOQ010000052.1 GCA_017505785.1 Clostridia bacterium | reverse complement strand
CACAGAATGGCAGAAGCCAACAAGGCTTTCGCCCATTACAGATATTAATAAAGGAGTCCCGATATGGCAAGAGAATATCCGCTTCAAAGGACTCGTAATATCGGCATCATGGCACATATCGATGCCGGTAAAACCACCACTACCGAGCGTATCCTGTTCTACACGGGTAAAACCCACAAGATCGGCGAAACGCACGAGGGTGCAGCTACGATGGACTGGATGGCACAGGAGCAGGAGCGTGGCATCACGATCACCTCTGCTGCGACCACTTGCTTCTGGACCCATACCGAAAAGGTGGGTCAGAAGGATGCAGGCCACCGTATCAACATTATCGATACCCCCGGTCACGTTGACTTTACCGTAGAGGTAGAGCGTTCGCTGCGCGTACTCGACGGCTCTGTTACCGTTCTTTGTGCAAAGGGCGGCGTAGAGCCCCAGTCTGAAACCGTTTGGCGTCAGGCGGACAAGTACCGCGTACCGCGTATGTGCTATGTCAACAAAATGGATATCACCGGTGCAAACTTCTACCGTGTTGTAGACATGATCAAGGAGCGTCTGAAGGCGAATGCCGTTCCGATCCAGCTCCCCATTGGCTCCGAGTCGCTCTTCCGCGGCATCATCGACCTGATGAACATGGAAGCCGATGTTTACTACGACGACATGGGTAAGGATATGCGCGTTGAGCCCATTCCGGAGGATATGAAGGAAAAGGCAGAGGAATACCGTGCCGCCATGGTTGAGGCAATTTGCGCAACCGATGACGAGCTCATGGAGAAGTTCCTCATGGATGAGGAGATCACCGTTGAGGAGCTCAAGACGGCACTCCGCAAGGCTACCATCAATAACGAGATCGTTCCCGTTATCTGCGGTACCTCTTACAAGAACAAGGGCGTGCAAAAGCTGCTCGACGCTGTTCTTGACTATATGCCTTCTCCGCTTGACATTCCTGCTATCAAGGGTGTCAACCCCGATACCGAGGAAGAGGAGGAGCGCCCTGCAGACGACAACGCTCCGTTCTCCGCACTTGCATTCAAGATCATGACCGACCCGTTCGTTGGTAAGCTTTGCTTCTTCCGCGTGTACTCCGGTTCTATCGCGGCGGGCACTACGGCTTACAACTCTACAAAGGGCGTGCGCGAGCGCTTCGGCCGTATTCTACAGATGCATGCAAACAACCGTTCGGATATCGACGTTTGCTACAGCGGTGATATCGCAGCCGTTGTTGGTGTGAAGAACACCACCACGGGCGATACCTTCTGTGACGAAAAGCATCCCGTTATTCTTGAATCCATGGTTTTCCCCGAGCCCGTTATTCACGTGGCTATCGAGCCCAAAACCAAGGCAGGTCAGGAGAAAATGGGTATCGCACTTGCTAAGCTTGCCGAGGAGGACCCCACCTTCCGCACCTACACGGATGAGGAAACGGGTCAGACCATTATCGCAGGTATGGGCGAGCTGCACCTTGAGATCATCGTTGACCGTCTTTTGCGCGAATTTAAGGTAGAGGCAAACATCGGTGCACCTCAGGTTGCATACAAGGAGACCATCAAGAAAAAGGTCGACCACGAAGAGAAGTACAAGCGTCAGAGTGGTGGTTCCGGTCAGTATGGTCACGTTAAGATCACTGTTGAGCCCAACGAAACCGGCAAGGGTTACGAGTTCGTCAACGCTGTTACCGGCGGTGCAATTCCGAAGGAATATATCCCCGCTGTTGACAACGGTATTCAGGGCGCACTGCAGAGTGGCGTGCTTGCAGGTTACAACGTAGTGGACATCAAGGTAACCCTGTATGATGGCTCTTACCACGAGGTTGACTCCTCTGAAATGGCGTTCAAGATCGCAGGCTCTATTGCGATCAAGGCGGCTATGCGTAAAGCAGATCCCGTTCTTACCGAGCCGATTATGAAGGTCGTTACGACCGTGCCGGATGATTATCTTGGTGACGTTATCGGCGACTTCAACTCTCGCCGCGGTCAGATCCAGTCCATGGAGCCGACCAACGGTGCAACCGAGGTTCACGCAGTTGTACCGCTTGCCAATATGTTTGGCTACGCAACCGACCTTCGTTCCAAAACGCAGGGTCGTGGCGTCTACGCTATGGAGCCCTGCGGCTTCGAGCAGGTGCCGAAGTCCATTCAGGAAGAAATCGTTGCAAAACGCAATAAGGGCAACGGTTGATTTTAACAAATTCAAATTTTTATTACGGAGGATACTACAATGGCAAAGGAAACCTTTGAAAGAACAAAACCGCACGTTAACATTGGTACCATCGGTCACGTTGACCACGGTAAGACCACTCTTACCGCTGCTATCACTAAGACTCTTTCTCTTGCAAACGGCAAGAACGAGTTCTTGGCTTACGATCAGATCGACAACGCTCCCGAAGAGAGAGCACGTGGTATCACAATCAACACCCGTCACGTAGAGTACGAAACGGCTAACCGTCACTACGCTCACTTTGACTGCCCCGGACACGCCGACTACGTTAAGAACATGATCACCGGTGCTGCTCAGATGGACGGTGCTATCCTGGTTGTTGCAGGTACCGACGGTCCTCTTCAGCAGACCCGCGAGCACGTTCTTCTTTCCCGTCAGGTAGGCGTTCCTGCACTTGTTGTATTCATGAACAAGTGCGACATCGCTGACGAAGAGCTGCTTGACCTCATCGACATGGAAATTCGTGAGCTCCTTTCCGAGTACGACTTCCCGGGCGATGACACTCCCATTATCCGTGGTTCTGCTCGTGAGGCTCTTACCTCCACCAGCACTGACATCAACGCTCCCGAGTATGCTTGCATTCTCGAGCTCATGGAGGCTGTTGACTCCTACATTCCTACCCCTGCTCGTCAGGCAGACCTTGACTTCTTGATGCCTGTTGAGGACGTGTTCTCCATTTCCGGTCGTGGCACTGTTGCTACCGGTCGTGTAGAGCGTGGTACCGTTAAGGTAGGCGATGTTGTTGAGATCGTTGGTCTTTCCACCGAAACCAAGAACACCACCGTTACCGGTGTTGAGATGTTCCACAAGCTCCTGCCCCAGGCAGAGGCTGGTGACAACATCGGCGCACTGCTTCGTGGCGTAGCTAAGGACGAGATCGAGCGCGGTCAGGTTCTTGCTAAGCCCGGCTCCGTTAAGCCCCACACCAAGTTCCTTGGTCAGGTTTACGTTCTTACCGAGAAGGAAGGCGGCCGTTCCAAGCCCTTCTTCGCTGGCTACCGTCCTCAGTTCTACTTCAGAACTACCGACGTTACCGGTACGATCAACCTTCCTGAAGGTGTTGAGATGTGCCGTCCCGGCGATAACGTTGATATGACCGTTGAGCTTATCAGCCCCATCGCTTGTGAAGAGGGCCTTCGTTTCGCTATCCGTGAGGGTGGCAGAACCGTTGGTTCCGGCGTTGTTTCTAAGATCATTGAGTAATTAAACTCTGATTTTTGCGTCAATAACAATAACTCCCGACCCGAAATGGGTCGGGAGTTACTTCTAATCTTTACATAGAATATTTTCGGGGATTGGTGAAATTCCATATCGGTGGTAAACGAGCAAGCTCATAAGCCCACGAACTCCTTTAAGGGAGCCGAACAGGTGCAATTCCTGTGCCGACGGTTAAAGTCCGGATGAGAGAAGATACTTTGCGCTATTTTGGCCCCGACATGTTTGTCGGGCTTTATTTTTGGCGTATATCTTCCCACAATTTTGCGATTATTACTTTAAATTTGGGAGGCTGTTATGCATTATCATACGAAAAGAGGCGAAGCGATTCGCCGCATGGTAATTATCGCCATGTTTTGTGCCATGGCATACGTTGCCATGCTTGTGATCCATATTAAGGTGGGATTTCTCACCCTTGACGTCAAGGATGCCGTAATTACGCTTTGTGGGCTCTGCTTTGGCCCCGTTTCGGCACTGATTGTTTCAGTTGTCGTGCCGGTGTTTGAGCTTGCTGTCAGTTCAACCGGCTATTACGGTCTTATTATGAACATACTCGGCTCGGTGGCCTTTAGTGTTACCGCGTCGCTCATATACAAATACAAAAAAACCCTTTGGGGCGCAGTTGTGGCATTGCTTTCGGGCGCATTTTTAATGATTGCCGTCATGCTTGTTGCCAATCTTGTTGTTACGCCGTATTATATGGGAGTGACGGCAGAGGCGGTGCGTGAAATGATCCCCACGCTGCTGTTTCCCTTTAATCTTTTAAAGGCGATCGCAAACGTAGGCGTTGTACTGCTGCTGTATAAGCCCGTGTCACGCGCACTGCGCAAGGGCGGATTTTTACCGCGCCGCGTTGTAAAAGAGGAGAAGGGGAACGAGGCATTGGCAAAGTCAAAAAGCCGTTTTACCACGGTGATCGTCGCAGCGGTTGCCGTTTTGCTGATCGCCGTATCCATGGTGCTCATTTTCACAGTATTTGACGGTGTATTTGATTTCGGCATATCAAAATAAAGGAGAGCATTTATGCACGCTATCATTGAAGCAATTGAGGTCTTTCTTACAGAAACGCTTGGCGCACACTTTGGTGTTATGATCTGTGCAATGATCCCCATTATTGAGCTGCGAGGCGCAATACCGCTTGGTGCCGCCCTTCAGCTGCCTTGGTGGCAGAGCTATCTGTTTGCCGTGCTTGGAAACATGCTTCCCGTGCCCTTTATTTTGCTTTTTATCAAAAAGGTGATTGCTTGGATGACGCGCTGCCGCATTAAATTTTTTAATAAGATCGGTGGCTGGCTTACCCGTAAAGCTGAGAAAAACCGCCACAAGATAGAAAAATATTCCTTTTGGGGCGTTTGCCTTTTCGTGGCGATCCCTTTGCCTGTCACGGGCGCGTGGACGGGATCGCTTGTTGCCGCTACCATTGATATGAAGCCGCACAAGGCGTTTTTATCCTGCCTTCTTGGCGTCATGCTTGCGGGTGCTATTATGACACTCGCCTCTTACAGCGTTGTGGCGGCATTTAAGATTTTTGCTTGAATTCTAAAAATATCGACACAAACCCCTTGCAATGGCAAGGGGTTTGTGTTATACTGTTAAAGTAATACGATATATCATCAAGAGTAGGCGAGGGACAGGCCCCGTGACCCTACAGCAACCTGTTTTTAACAAGGTGCTAAATCCCGAGAGATGAGCTTTTTTAATTTCTCCCTCGGTTGCCGAGGGATTTTTTGTTGAGGTGTGTTATGAGTAAAAAAAGAATGCTGTTTACATCCGAATCTGTAACGGAAGGGCATCCCGATAAGATCTGTGATAAGATCTCCGATTCTATTCTTGACGAAATGCTTCGTCAGGATCCCATGTCGCGTGTTGCGTGCGAAACCTTTTGTACCACGGGACTTGTTACCGTTATGGGCGAGATTACCACCAAGGCTTATGTAGATATTCAAAGCGTTGTAAGAAACACCGTGCGCGAGATCGGTTACGACCGTGCAAAATACGGCTTTGACTGCGATAGCTGTGCCGTGCTCAGCTCGATCCATGAGCAGTCGCCCGATATTGCTATGGGGGTGGACAAGGCTCTTGAGGCAAAGGAAGGCAAAATGGCAGATGCGCTTGATACGGGTGCAGGCGATCAGGGCATGATGTTTGGGTATGCTTGCAATGAAACCGCAGAGCTGATGCCCCTGCCGATCTCACTTGCTCATAAGCTGGCACAGCAGCTAACGGCAGTACGCAAAAACGGTACGCTTACCTATCTTCGTCCCGACGGAAAAACGCAGGTGACCGTAGAGTACGTGGATGATAAACCGGTACGTGTGGATACGGTGGTTATTTCCACCCAGCACGCCCCCGAGGTCAGCGTGGATGAGATCCGTGCCGATATGATCGAGCACGTCATCAAGCCCATTATTCCCTCTGAGCTGCTGGATAGCGATACTATTATTTACGTAAACCCCACGGGACGCTTCGTTGTGGGCGGTCCTGCGGGCGATACGGGCCTTACGGGCCGTAAGATCATTGTTGATACCTACGGCGGCTATGCACGTCACGGTGGCGGCGCATTTTCGGGCAAGGATCCTACCAAGGTGGATCGCTCTGCTTGCTACGCGGCGCGCTACATTGCCAAAAACGTGGTGGCAGCAGGGCTTGCCGACAAGTGTGAGGTGCAGGTGGCGTATGCCATTGGCGTTGCACGTCCCGTATCGGTCATGATCGATACCTTTGGTACGGGCAAGGCACCCGAGGATGCGATCGCAGCAGCCGTAGAACGCCACTTTGATCTGCGTCCTGCCGCCATTATCGAACGCTTTGCACTCCGTCGCCCCATTTATGCACAGGTTGCGGCTTACGGCCATATGGGTAGAGAGGATCTTGATATTCCGTGGGAAAAGCGCGATATGGCGCCTCTTTTGGCGGCAGAGTTGCTGAAATAATCACACAATAAACCGCATCGCACCGCTTTGCATAGACTACCACAGAGAGCGCATTTGCTCCCCGGGAGGTACACATGGCAGTTCTTTTTGCTGAGATCGTGATCTCGCTGTTCGCCGTGTTCGGTCTTTATGCGGCGGTGCGGTATTTTTGTGCTTGCGCCTTTCTGCCAAGGGAGGCGAGAGTAGCGTTGGAGATCAGACACGCGGTCAGCGCAGAGGAGGCAGCGGCCCTCTTTTGCCGTGCACGGGAATATACAACAATGCCCCGATATGATCGAGTGGTGGTATGCGTGCATGAGTCTGTTGAGGATGCCGATGCGGTTGCGGCACATTTTATAAGACTGGGTGCAGTCTGCTATATTGTGAAATAAAACAGGAGGATACGCATGGAAGCGGAAGTGAAAAGAACTGCCGATGACAGTGAAAAGCTGGTTGGCAGCGTAGAGAGTGTGATCTATGCCAATGAAGATAACGGCTATGCGATCCTCGATTTTGGCACGATCGAAAATGAAATGGTAACGGTTGTCGGGACCATCCCTTATGTTGCAGAGGGCGATGAGCTGACGGTTTGGGGCAAATGGGTGCATCATCCGAAATACGGCCGCCAATTTGCCGTACAGCAGTTTGAAAAGCGCTTGCCCTCGGATAGTGCCGCGATCCTGCGCTATTTGTCCTCGGGTGCCATTAAGGGCGTAGGTGCAAAAAAAGCGCAAAGCATTGTTGAGGTGTTTGGGGAGGATACCTTTGATGTGATCGAAAATCATCCCGATTGGCTGACACAGATAAAGGGGATCAATCACCGCTTGGCCAATAGCATTTCCGAGGAATTTTGCCGTCAGGCGGGCGTGCGTGCCGCCATGATGTTCTTTCGCGAGTTTTTCGGTGCAACCCTTACGGTTCGTATCTATCATGCGTGGGGAAGTGCCGCCGTGGAGCGCGCAAAGGCAAATCCTTATGCGCTGTGCGAGGAAATAGAGGGTATTGGCTTTGAAAAAGCAGATATGATGGCAGAACACCTCGGTATAGACCGAAGCAGCCTTGAACGCGTAAAAAGCGGCATTCTTTATACACTTTCCTATAATGCCGCACAGCACGGACATATGTGCTTGCCGCAGGAAATGCTGCAAGCCGCCGCGGCACAGCTGCTTGCCGTACCCGAGGCGCGCGTGAGTGAGGCAATGGTAGAGCTGCAAAAAGAGGGCAAGCTGCGCCGTATTCATACGCATCAAAAAGAGGGAGACGTCACTTACGTCTACGACAGAGCCTCTTATTTGTGTGAGCGAAGCATTGCCGAAAGGCTTGTGATGATCGAGCGTAGCTGTATTGCGATTGAAAATACCGACGTAGCAGGCTTTATTGCAAAAGAGGAGCGCATGGGCGCGATTGGCTATGCCGAGCTGCAAAAGCAGGCTATTGCGGGCGCGCTTGAAAACGGAGTTATGATCTTAACGGGCGGACCCGGTACGGGAAAAACCACCGTTGTACGCGCACTGTTGCGGATCTTTAGCAGTATAGGACTTCGAGTGGCACTTTGCGCACCCACAGGGCGTGCTGCCAAAAGGCTTTCCGAGGCAACCATGGAGGAGGCAAAAACTGTACACCGTTTGCTTGAAATGAACTATAACGGCGGTACACGGGCAGAGTTTTTGCGAAATGATCGCAACCGCCTTGATGAGGATGTGATCATTGTAGATGAAAGCTCTATGCTGGATGCCCCTCTTGCCGCGGCATTGCTTGCAGCAATTAAGCCGGGCGCGCGTCTTATTTTGGTGGGAGATGCAAATCAGCTCCCCTCGGTTGGTGCAGGTAACGTTCTGCGGGATATCATTGCTTCGGGGCGGTTTGAAACGATCGCGCTTACCGAGATCTTCAGGCAAGCGCAAAACAGTTTGATCGTAACCAATGCACACGCGATCAACCGCGGCAAAATGCCGCAGCTTGATATAAAGAATAACGACTTTTTCTATTTGCCGCGCAGCAGCGACCGTGAGATTTCACTTACCGTTGCCGATCTTTGCCAAAATCGTTTGCCACGCGCTTATGGCACTGGCATTGTGGGCGGCATACAGGTTATTTGCCCCTCGCGCAAGGGGGAAGCGGGCACCGAAAATCTCAATAGAATATTGCAAGCCACGCTAAATCCGCCTGCTCCTCATAAGCGTGAGCATGTGGCACGTGAGCTTTGCTTTCGCGAGGGTGACCGCGTGATGCAGATCCGCAACAATTACGATCTGATCTTCGAGAGGGGAGAGGAAACGGGCTGCGGCGTATTCAACGGGGATATCGGAATTGTTGAGGAGATCGACCCCAAGGATAAACGCCTTGTCGTGGCATTTGATGACCGTCACGTGACATATGATTTTACCGGGCTTGACGAGCTTGAGCTTGCTTATGCCGTGACAGTGCATAAAAGTCAGGGCAGTGAATATCCGGTTGTGATCCTGCCCCTTTGCAACGCATCACCGATGCTGCACACGCGCAATCTGTTTTATACCGCAGTCACAAGGGCACAAAAAATGGTGGTTTTGGTTGGCAAGCGCGAGATTGCTGAAACAATGGTGCAAAACAATCGGCAGGCCATGCGCTACACGGGGCTTGCTGCAAGGCTTTTTGTTGGAGGGGAGCATCAAAATGAAGTTCCTCGGTAAGCTTGTGGGAGAGCTGCTTTTCCCACCCCGTTGTGCGGGATGTGGCAAGCTGATGCACCCTGATCCTACCTCTGCCGAGCAGGCACTTTGCGCATCGTGCCGCAAGCTTTGGGAGCGTGAGCTTCGCTGTCAGTGTCCTACCTGCTTTTTGGAGTACTGCACCTGCCGCTGTGTGCCGTCAAGCATGAAAAAGCAAGGAATCGAGCAGTATGTAAAGCTCGCACCCTACAGTGATGAGGAGAATGCTACCGTCACGCGCAGGATCGTGCTAGGCATAAAGGATCATACAAGGATGCGTACCTTGCGCTTTCTTGCCGCGGAGCTTGCCGTTACCGTGGAGGCAGCCATTGCGTCTTCTGAGCGTGTGCGGCAGAAAAACGGGTGCAAGGAGTCCCTTGAAACAGTTGTAGCATATTTGCCGCGCAGCAAGCGCGGCGTGCGCCGCACGGGTGTTGATCAGGCAAGGGAGCTTGCACGTGCACTGGCGGCAGAAACAGGATATCGCTTTGTGCCACTGCTAAAGCGTGTTCGTGACGGTGTGCCGCAAAAATCTCTTTCACGCAGTGAGCGTGCAATGAACCTGCGCGGTGCATTTGAAAGGGTTGCCGATGCCGCCAATTATCGCGTGCTGCTTGTTGACGACGTTGTGACAACCGGTGCAGGCATGTCCCAGTGCGCACGTGTATTACAGGCGGCAGAGATCATTGCGGTCAGCGTGGCATTTACTGAGAAAAAGCATACAAAGTGAGGGAATTTCGAATTTTGGCATTGCTTTTTTGCGTTACTTGTTGTATAATTATATAATAATACAAAAAAGAAAGGGGGAGAGCTGCATGCTTCGCAAGGGCTTAGGACTGGATATCGGTACAACTAAGACCACCATTTGCTCGATCGATGACGGCGTTTTGCTGCGAGAGCCGACAGTGGCGGCGGTAGACGTGGATACCGACGAGGTTATGGAAGCCGGCGATGCCGCCATTCAAATGGTAAACGACTCCCCCGATAAAATGCGCCTTTGCTGGCCCGTGTGGGATCCGGTGGTGAAAAGCGCGGAGATCCTTGCTGCCATTTTGCGCATATTTTTCCGCCGTGCCATTGGGCGCACGTTGCTTCGTCCGCAGGTCATGGTCGCGATTCCCTGTGATCTTACCGAGGCGCAGTCAAATGCGGTAGAGGATGCCGTGCTTGCAGCAGGGGCATCGCGCGTGCATTTGCTTGAGGCACCGCTGTGTGCGGCGCTTGGCGTAGGGCTTGATTTTGCCTCTCCCACAGGGCAGATGCTGGTACATATCGGTGCATCGCGCACCGAAGCCGCCATGATCTTTATCGGTGATATGGTGACGCACGTCACTGTGCAAACGGGTGGCAAGCATTTTGATAACGCGATCATTCGCTATATGCGTAACAAGCATAAGCTTTATATCGGTACGCGTACGGCTGAGCAGATCAAGATCCGCCTGACCAATCTTTCCTCCACGCACGAGGAGAAAAAGCTTGATGTGAAGGGCAGATTTGTCGATACAAAGGTGCCGCGCATCGTTACGCTTTCCTCAAGAGAAATGCTGGGGGCACTGCGTGACCCGCTTTCCTCTGTTTTGGATGCCATAGTTTCGGTAGTTGAGCAAACGGGTGACGATATGCGCGCCGATATTGCAAAGGGCGGCATCGTGCTGACAGGCGGCGCGGTGCTCACAGGTATGGATCAGCTGCTTGCCGACGTCATGGGCCTTCGTGCTCGTGTTGCCGCAAATGCGGATACCGCCGCCGCCGAGGGCGCGGCCTTGGCACTGGACCGCCTTGGTAAATAAAGGCGCGTGTTCATATGTCATCAACCCAAATATAAGAAAAGAAAAAGCCGTTTTTTCTATTGCCAAAGCAGTAGAAAAAGCGGCTTTAGGTGTAAATTCTATCGGTATCATGCTTTATAAAACAGGAGATATGTGTTATGTTTGAAGATCTTGCAAACGCGGCTGCACTGCGCTTTTTTGTGGAAATTTCCGCAATACCGCGCCCCTCGTACCACGAAAAAACGATTGCGGATTATCTTGAAAAATTTGCCGCTAAGAGAGGGCTTGCTTGCTATCGGGATGCGGTGCATAACGTGCTCATCAAAAGACCCGCTACCGTGGGCAGGGAAGGTGAGCCGGCGGTGCTTTTGCAGGCACATACCGATATGGTTGCTGAGAAGCACTCATATGTTGAGCATGATTTTTTGCGTGAGGGGATCGTGCTTGAGCGCGAGGGCGACCGTTTGTTTGCAAACGGCACCACGCTTGGTGCTGATGACGGCTTCGGTGTTGCCATTATGCTTGCTGTTCTTGATGATAAGGAGCTTTCTTGCCCCCCGCTTGAATGTCTGTTTACCTCTGCCGAGGAGGTTGGACTTGTGGGGGCGGAGAAGTTTGATTATAGCCGTATTTCGGCAAAATATATGTTAAATCTTGATTCTGCCGAGGAAGATACCGTTATCGTTGGATGCTGTGGCGGCGTTCGCTCTACCTTAACTGTGCCCGTCACGTTTGAGAAGGCAGAGGGGCAGGGGATCACACTTTCTGTTGGCGGTCTTTGCGGTGGGCATTCGGGTGAGGATATTCACCGTAACCGTATGAATGCAAACGTGCTGATCGGCAAGCTTCTTTTGGCGTTGGGAGAGCACACACCCTTCCGCTTGGTTAAAATCACGGGCGGTGATAAAAGCAATGCCATTCCAAGGGAATGTGAGGTAACGCTCCTGCCGGATGACAGCGTTGCCGCACACAATTTTCTTGAAGGAGCGAAGGCGCTGGCACAAACCTTCCTTTGCGCTAAGGAGGATGAGGGGCTTACCGTTAGAGCAGAGGCAACGAGCGTTACGCGTGCACTCACCTATGCGGATACCGATAAGATCTTGCAAGTTTTGCAGATGCCTAACGGTGTTTTGCATATGAGAAAAGAGCCGCCCATTATGCCCGAAACATCGAGAAATCTTGCAAGTCTTAGAACTGAAGAAGACAGCATTGTTGTTAAGCTTTGCTCGCGCTCGCCAAGGCAAGATCGTTTTTTGGAGTTAAGAGCAGGGGAGGAAGATCTTGCCAAAAGAGTTTTGGGCACTGTCACATACGACAATGCCTACCCGGGGTGGGAGAGCGATATGAACGCCCCGTTGGTTCACACGTGGCAAAAAGCACTATATACTGTCACCGGAAAGCAAACCAAACCAACGCTCATTCACGCAGGGCTCGAAACGGGACTCATTACCAATGCGGTCAAGGGGCTTGAAGCAATTGCTGTGGGGTGTAACATACACGATCTGCACACCCCGTTTGAAACGATGGAGATCAGCTCATTTCTTCGAATTTCTCATACCGTTAAGGAGTTTTTGCGCACGATCCATTACCGATCCATATAAAAGAAAATTGCAAAGAGCCGTTGCTCAAAAAAAGAGCAACGGCTCTTTGTAAAAATAAATGTTAACCTGTTTTTTCTATTGTAAATCTTTGGAAAAATTGTTTTTTATCGCTTTTTGATCGAAATTTATGATATAATTTGGGAAAGAACGAAAAAAGTTTAAAAAACCTATTGACTTTCACCCTGCGTAAAAATGTAAAATACACAAAAAGGAGGTGCCTGTTATGAAAATAAAGGTTGTTTGTGAAAGAACAGGGCTTACCGACAGAACGATACGGTATTACATTGAAGAAGGACTTTTATCTCCTTCGTTCAAGGAAAACCATGTAGGAAGAAAGTCATTTGATTTTACCGAAGATGATATTGTAGAGTTAAATAATATTGCGGTACTCAGAAGCTTTGATTTTTCCGTTGAGGAGATAAGGCAGATCCTAAAGGATCCGCAAAGCAGTCCCTCAATTATCAAAATAGTCAAGGAGAGGGTGTGCGGCGAGCTTACCACAAGTCAAAAAAAGACGTCGTTGCTTTCCTCCTTGCAGGAAGAAACCGCTTATACCGTTTGCGAGCTCGCAAAGCAGCTTTCAGCCCCTCAGGAGATAACGCAAGCGCACAGGAAGATCAAATCAAGCCTTAAGCTTAAGGTAGCGATCGCGTTGGCGGGAGTGTTTTTGCTTGTTGGTGTTTTGGTCGTTATTTTTGTTTGCCTTAATAAAACCTGCGAGCATCGCGATGCAGATGACAACGCGCTTTGTGATGCGTGTGGGGAAAGCTTTACGGATGCCACCGAGCACGCCATTGGCTTTAAAACGTTTGCCGTAAACGGCACTACCGCGTACATCAAGGTGTCGAGCACTACTACAAGATTTTCCTTCCTTGACGAGATCAGTGTTTTGGGCAACGCGACCTTTCAGGTGTTCCGCGATCTTGCGTGTAAGGAGTTGATCGAGAGCAAGGTCTCCAACCTTGTTAGCGGTGATAATATTTTTTATGTTCTTGAACAAACAGGCGGTGAGCGCAATACCCTTTATACCGTTACCGTGCGCCGCAAGCCCATGTATACGGTTACGTTTGATACCGCGGACGGCACGGCAATCATGCCGCAAACGGTAGAGGAAGATGGCCTTGTCACCGCACCCGAAGCTCCCGAAAGAACGGGATATGTCTTTTTAAACTGGTCACACGATTTTACGCGACCCGTCACGGAAAATATCACAATTAAGGCAAATTGGCAAGGCAAGTCCTATGCCGTTAGTTATAATGCAAATGGCGGAACGGTTGATGCAACCTCTGCTTTTCTTACATGCGGTCAATCCTATACGTTAAAAGCACCCCAAAGAACCGGCTATACCTTTGAGGGGTGGTACTGCGGTGAGAATAGAATTGAACTGACGGGAACTTGGGAGGTTGCTGAAAATGTTACGCTTATAGCGCACTGGATACCTCACATAAACACACCTTACAGGGTAGAGCATTATATCGAGCGTCTTGACGGTACGTATGAGCTAAGAGAAACCGATAATCTTACAGGCACGAGTGATGCGGTGGTGACCCCCATTACAAAATATTATGAGGGATTTGCTTCTCCGCTATGGCAGAGCGTTACTGTTCTTTCTGACGGTACAAGAGTTGTACGCTATGAGTACAGAAGAAGCAGCTATACCGTTACCTTTGTCACCAACGGTGGAGAGGGCGTTGCAACACAATCGCTGAAATACGGAACATCACTTCCCGGTGCCACACGGGCAGAATATACCTTTGGTGGCTGGTTTAGCGATGTTGAACTTGCAACTGCCGTTACAACTGTTCCCGCACAAAATATCACACTTTATGCTTGGTGGGCCGAGGAAACCAAGCCCGGTGCTTTTTCATGTTCCGGTACATATGAGATCACCATTACAGATTTTATAATTGACGACTCTGCCGTGTACATTCCTGCATTTATTGGCGGAAAGCCTGTGACGTGCATTGGTGATGGTGCATTTCAGTATTGCAACTCGCTTCATGCGATCACACTCCCTGCCGGCGTGACCAACATCAGTAACTCTGCGTTCAATTGCAATAACTTTGTTTCGATCACGGTAAAGGAGGGGAATGCGGTTTATCATAGCAAGGGGAACTGCTTGATCGAAACGGCAACAAACACCCTTTTATTGGGATGTAAAAACAGTATCATACCCGATTATGTGACAAGCATTGGCAATTATGCGTTTGCGTATAGCAATATTACGTCGATCACCCTTCCTGCCGGTTTGACCAACATCGGAGATTATGCGTTCTATGGATGTGACTTCACGTTGATCACGATTCCCAACGGTGTGACGAGCATCGGCGATTTTGCGTTCAATAATTGCAGTAGCCTTACCTCCATCACGCTTCCTGACGGTTTGACGAGAATCGGCAACAGTGTGTTCTTGGGTTGCGGTGGCCTCACGTCGATCAAGATTCCCACCGGCGTGACGAGTGTCGGCAATTCTGCATTCTCGAATTGTAGTAGACTCACGTCGATCACTTTGCCTACCGGCGTGATGAGCATTGGCGATCGTGCGTTCTATAACTGTAGCAATCTCGCGTCGATCACACTTCCTGACAGTTTGACAAGCATCGGGCAATATGCATTCTATTGTTGTTATGACCTTGCTTCGATCACGATTCCTGTCGGTGTGACCTGTATCGCTGAAGGTGCATTTAATACTTGTTTTAGCCTTGTATCGGTCGCGGTTCCCAACGGCGTGACAAGCATCGGCGAGTCTGCGTTCTATAATTGCATCAAGCTTGTATCGGTCACGCTTCCTGACAGCTTGACTAACATTAGCGATTATGCGTTCTATAATTGCAGCAGCCTTGCGTCCATCACGCTTCCTGACGGCTTGACCGGTATCGGCAAATCCGTGTTCTATAACTGCACTGACCTTTTGTTGATTGCGTTGCCTGCCGGCTTGACCGGTATTGGCGATCGTGCGTTCTATAACTGTAGCAATCTCGCGTCGATCACGATCCCCAACGGCGTGACTGATATCGGCGATGCTGCGTTTTATGATTGCAGTAGCTTTACTTCCATCACGCTCCCTGACGGTTTGACGAGAATTGGCAGAAATGTGTTCTCGGGTTGCAGTGGCCTCACGTCGATCAAGATTCCCGTCGGCGTGACGAGTATCGGCGTTCAAGCGTTTGCGTATTGTGAACGCCTTACGTCGATCACGCTCCCTGATGGTTTGATCGACATCGGCGGTTCTGCCTTCCTTAGTTGCTATGGTCTTAAATCGATCACGATACCTGCGAGCGTGAGCGTTATCGACGGTTCTGCGTTTGCATATTGCATTAGTCTTGAAACGGTCACGATCCCCGCCGGTGTGATCAGTATCGGTCGAGATGCTTTTACGGGGTGTGGCAGTCTTACGTCGCTCACCATACCACTTTGGTATTTGCCGCAATACTTCCAGATCTCTTTTAGAGCCTCCGATGTGCATTTTTGCTGCTTGTATGAATATGACGGCGTGGGAAAGCCGTCAGGCCTTTCGGATTTTGAAAAAACGCAGCAGTTTGGCGGCTGGTATGCTGATGCCGCGCTGACGGTTTTGTTTGACTTTGATGCATGGCTCGCGGGTGAGAGAACTGTTGGCGATACGCTCATACTGTACACAAAAGCTTCCGCATCTTAAATTTTGGTGCCGTTTTGTACAGAGAAAACGACCTTTTACGAAAAATTGTCCCCTTTTTCAACAGACGCTTGAGGTGGGTGCGATAACGCTTGCCACGCTTGGGCTATAGCGACCACGCATTTGTGGAGTATGAAGGGATTATCAATAATACCTAAGGGAGGTACGAATACAATGAAAGAAAAGATTTTTAGAACGGTGAGCTGTATTTTTCTCGTATTGGCTGCGCTTTCGGCGGCATTGCTGCTTGTCGGGTGCGATCAAGAGAGTGGTTGCGAGCACACATGGGGCGAATGGAAAACCGAAACCGCCGCTACCTGTGTGAGTGGCGGCACGCAAAAGCGCATTTGCGTTGTATGTAAGGAAAGCGAAACCAAGGAAATTCCCGCTACAGGCTCCCATGCCTTTGGCACGTGGGAAACGCTGATCCGGCCTACTGTTTTAAAGGAGGGCGAAAAAAAGCGCACCTGCGCCTGCGGCGCAACAGAAAATAAAAAGATCCCCGTTTTGGAGGGGACTGAAGGATTAGGCTATGCCCTGATCAATGACGGTGCCGCTTACGAGGTTTATGGGATCGGTGCGGCAACGGATACCGATATCATCATTCCTGCTACCTTTGAGGGCAAGCCTGTGATCGGTATAGGTAATAGCGCATTCTACGGTTGCAGCAACCTTACGTCGATTACATTCTTCGAAAATATAACGAGAATTGAAAATTGGGCGTTTTCCGAATGCAGCAGCTTGACCGAAATTACGATCCCTGTGAGCGTGACTGCCATTGGTGCGTATGCATTTGAGGAATGCAGTAGCTTGACATCAATTACGATTCCTGACAGTGTGACTGCTATAGGTGATGCTGCGTTCGCGGGGTGTAGTAGCTTGATATCAATTACGATCCCCGGCAGTGTGACTGCTATAGGTGCTGATACGTTTGAGGATTGCAGTAGCCTGACTTCAATCGTGATTCCTGCCGGCGTTACGGAGATTGGCTCTTCTGCGTTCTACAATTGTAATGCTCTTGCCGCCGTTTACATTACCGATCTTACGGCCTGGTGCAACATTTCGTTTGACGGAACTGCTTCTAACCCCTGTTATTACGCAGATGCCCTTTATTTAAACGGTGAATTGATTACTAATCTTGTCATTCCTGGGAGCGTCGCCGCAATAGGCAAATGGGCGTTCTACGGTTTCAATGGCCTGACGTCGATCACGATCCCCGCGTCTGTAACCGCCATTGATAAAAGTGCGTTCAATGGTTGTAGCGGTCTTACATCTATCGTGGTGGAGAACGGAAATGCAGTTTATCACAGTGAAGGCAACTGTTTGATCGAAACGGCAACCAATACGCTTGTGCTTGGTTGCAAAAACAGTGATATACCCGATTATGTAACGATTATCGCCACTAATGCGTTTCGCGGTTGCAGTGGCCTCAGGTCGATCACGATCCCCGTTTCTGTAACCTCCATTTATAAAAATGCGTTCAATGGTTGCAGTGCTCTTACGAGCGTCATCTTTGAAAATGCCTCCGGTTGGCAACAACAGTCTACTTCCTCTGCGGCAACAAGCATTTCCTCGTCTGATTTGGCAAACGCAGCTACTGCGGCAACGTATTTGACATCAACTTATTGCAACTGCTTTTGGAATTGCCTGTCTTCCGGTCATAGTCAAGAAAAGGTCACCGAGGGGGAGTGGCGCGCAGCATTTACCTTTGAAAACGTGCGCGTTGACTGCACAACACAGGCGTGGGGGGAAGAGCCCTCCGCCCATGAGCCGATTTGTGGTGGTACACATTATCTTTTCGACGGAGAAACTGTGGCGGTGGCAAACGGCAAGAAGTGGATCATTGGCAGTGAAGAGCCCATTATATGTGAGCTGCTTTACGAAAAACGCCAAAACCTGGTACGGCTCTTTAAATTCGGTGATTGCTTTGGGGAATTTATACTTCTTGAGGACGGCACGTATTTTTGCTTAAAATCTTCTTTAAAGGACATTATGTGGGTGGGTGATTATATAGAGGATGTATACGTGACCTTTACCGACGGTCAAGTCAGTAAGATTTCTTATACGTATCGCGGGAGCAGCCTTGCTCCGCCAATCGTATACACGTTCACCTTTTCCCAATACGGGCAGGTTGTATTAGAAGCCCCTATCGAATAACAAATCTTGCTTTATAAACAAAAAAGAGAGAGAACAGTAACGTTCTCTCTTTTTTATTGATTAAAAGCAATCTGTTTCAATTCAAAAAAACCGGATGCCGTTGCAGTTGTTGGAAAACAAACGAAATTGGAAAAGCAAAACTTGGAAAAACAAAAAGAAAAAGTGGAAAAACAATCAAAAATATTGGAAAATAGATTTTGATGTCGTATTACGCTTCCTTGCTATCCTCAAGAGCCATGCGGAGCGCTTTGGCAAGCTGATCGGGGCAGGATGTGCTTTTGAATCCGCAACGAATGCCCTCAAGCCTGGCTATTGCCTCGGTGGCGGGCATACCTGCAACCAACGCGGCAACACCTTGCGTGTTGCCGGCGCATCCACCCATAAAGGATACCTCCTTTATGATATCGCCTTCAAGCGCAATGTGTATGCGTCGCGCACATACGCCGCGCGGTGTAAATTCTATATTTTTCATTTTTATGATAACTCCTGTGCTTTAATATTGATATAATCGGCTGTAATCGAAACACGCGGTAAAAAGAGTGCCAGGTAGATCAAAAATTCCTTAACATTTTCTTTTTGTGCGGTGCGAAATACAAGGTGCTGCACAAAGCCGTCCTCGCGGTAGGAGAGTGCCAGGGAATCTACGCGCCGTAAGGAAAGATCAAAGGCTGCCGCCGCGGTTATGAGATCGGTCAGGGTGTATTCATCCTCCGCATACAGTAAGCATTCAAGCACACGCTCGCCGCAGGGCGTCACGCTTGGGGGCACATTTTTATAAAGGAGTGCCATACGCACTGTTTTGCCCTCTGCTTCCTTTATGTCGGCAGTGCAGGCGATATGCAGCTCAAACCGTTCTATTTGCTCGTAAAGGCGAAAAAGCTTACCCTCGGCAGAATCCTCAAGCGGTAAAATGCCAAATGCAGCCTGTCCTGTAGCTACCTCCTCACAAATATCGGTAAAGCTACGGTAAAACAGGGGATTGGTCTTTGGCAAAACGGCAGAAAAAGCTTCAATTGCAGTGCTGAAGATCGGGCTGTTCAGTATCGCTACGTTTACAGCCTCGCCGGGGGAAGCTTGCGAACCGTTTGACGTTTGCTCACCCTCGGTAAGCAGAAGGGGGCGCGTTGCCAGCTGGCGGCAAAGCGCTAATCGCTCCGAGAGCTGCTGTGCACGCTCCTCGTGGAGGTGTGAAAGCTCTTTTTCAAGCAGTGCGGCAGCGAGGTGGCGGCAGCTTTCGATATCGGTGGCGTTTTTGGAAAATTCCTTGGCAACCCCCTCAATTTGTAGGATAGAAAGGTCGCGCAAAATTCGCATATCACCGTGCCATGCGGTGAGATTGCTTTTGGCGGTATCGTATGCGACGCGTGCCGATTCTAAAGCAGCATCTTCGTTTGTACCTCTTAACATATTTTCACGCAAGATCATTGCTCCGCAAGGTCAAGCAAAAGCTTGTAGCTATCGCGCAAAAAGGTTTGCATTTCCAAAGCGGAAAGCTTGCGGTGAGAGAGCAGTGCCAAGCGGTAAATATGTGCCGAAAGAGCTTCTGCCTTAGCAGGGGCATCTTGTAGCAGCTTGTCGATCTTTTGAATGAGGGGCGCGTTTGTGTTCAGAATCAAGGTGGTGTCCAGTGGGAAGCTGAAAGCGCCGCCTTCGTCATTTGCCATGCGGTACATCTTCATCATGTCCTCCATGCGGCGACTCTCCTCGCTTACGCTAAGCACGGCGGGCACTTCGCCCTCACCAAGTGCTTCCTGCTTTACGGTCAGCTTTTCATTTCCGCTTACTTTTAAGAACAGGTCGGTAAGCGCCTTGCTTTCCGTACCTTCACCCTCGTTTTTAAGTGCTGTAAAGTCAGCATCCACGCGCAGGAACTTAACACCTGCACGGTGCGCCTCCTCCGAAGCGGCAAATTGCGTGTCAAGCAGGCTGTCAAACTCGACAACAGCGATCCCCTTTGCTTCAAACAGAGAAATATATTGCGCTTGCAGTGCTTTATCTGTAGTATAGTAAACGGTGTTTTCGTGCTTTTCCTTTGCAGCCTCTAAGTATTCGTCAATTGTTTTGTGCGTGCCGTCGGTCAGCTTGAGTAAGAGATGCTCCTTTACGCGGTCGCGGAATTTTTGGTCGCGCATAGCGGCGTATTCCACAAAGGTCTTGATGTCATCCCATACCTTTTCGTAGCGTTCACGCTCGTTTTTGGAAAGCGATACCAGCTTGTCAGCAACCTTTTTTACAATGTGTGCGCTTACCTTTGCCACGTAGCTGTTGGTTTGCAGATAACTGCGCGAAACGTTTAAGGGGAGCTCAGGGCAGTCAAGCACGCCCTTTAGCATCAAAAGGTATTCGGGAATCACTTCTTTAATGTTATCTGCCACAAATACCTGGTTGTAGTAAAGCTTTACCTGTCCCTCAATGCTTTCGTATTGATTGGTAATGCGGGGGAAATAGAGAATACCCTTAAAGTTAAGGGGATAATCCGCGTTGATATGAATTTGGAACAACGGCTCGCGGTAGTCAGCAAAAACCTTGCTGTAAAACGCCTTGTATTCTTCCTCGGTGCATTCCGAAACCGGCTTTTGCCACAGGGGCGTAACGTCATTTATACGTTCTTCCTTTTGATCCTCTTTTTTCTCGTTTCCGTCATCAAAGTAGATCTCCGTGGGTATAAAGGCACAGTATTTGTTCAGCATATCGCGCAGCTTGTTGGCATCGAGATATTCCTGCTCACTGTCCTCAATATGCATGATGATCTCGGTGCCGATCCCGTCGCGCTCGCTCGCTTCAAGCTCGTAATCACCGTCAGCCGTGCACACCCAGTGTACGGCGGGGGCACCTGTGTAGGAGCGCGTGTGGATCTCAACCGTTTCGCTCACCATAAATGCCGAATAAAATCCAAGACCGAAATGGCCGATGATACCGCCCTTCGCGTTGTCCTCGCTTTCACCCTCGTATTTTTTGATGAAATCCACCGCACCTGAAAGTGCGATCGAGCAGATATAACGCTTCAGCTCCTCCTCGGTCATGCCGATGCCGTTGTCCTCTACCGTAAGCGTTTTTGCCGCCTTATCAAGACGCACATCAATGCGGTAAGGGGAGTCGGTTGCCTCAGCCTGCCCAAGAGAGCGCAAACGCTTTAATTTGGTGATAGCATCGGTTGCGTTTGAAACGATCTCACGCAGGAAAATATCCTTCTCGGAATAAAGCCATTTTTTGATAACGGGGAATATATTTTCGGTATTGACCGAAATTCCGCCCTTTTGTTTTTCAGACATAACAGTACCTCATTTATCTAAGAGCGAGTTTAACCAAAAGATTAAACTCGCTCTCTTAATTTTTATTTGTTGTTTTGATTGTTTCCTTCTAAATCGGAGAGATCCGTGTTATCGGGAACAGCAGGCTCAAAATTGGGAATTGGGCCGTCAATCTCGGCCTCCTCCTCAAAGGAGCCAAAAATGGAAGTATCACCAACGAAAGCGGCCTTTTCAGCAGCCTTTGCAGCCTTGCGTGCGGCAAGATAAGCAGCGCCCTCGGCAGCCTCTTCCTTAATGACGCGGCGAGGCAATGGGAAGGTGTGCGTTTCGTTGAAGATGCGGCAGGATTGCGTATATGCCGAAATAAAGCGCGCAATAGCAATGAACGGCCCTACTACGGTAAGGGCGCCGAGCAGTGTCCACAGTAAATAAAACTTAATGCTGATGCGGCATTTCTCGTTATTTTTTTCGCAATAATCGTGATAGCGACAGATCGTTTGACAGTGCCAAATGATCGGGAATATGCCAAGTGTAAGTACACCAAGCGTAAAGACGGGGAAGGCACCCCACGTGCGCTTTCCGTCACGGCTGCAGGAGATGTTGGTATCAGCGGCAATGTTTTCAACCAAGTAAATGGGGTAAATGCCAAAGGTGACCACCGTCAGTAATGCTGTGCGCCAGAAGGTGCGGTTGGTCAGCATGCCGCGCTTGAGAATGGTGTTAACGTGAGAGCCGTGATAGTCCTCAGAGATCTGCTTTGCGGCAAATACACGGCGGAAAAACTTGCCGATGTAAAGGCCGCCAAGGCGCAGCATATTGATACAGTGGCGCAGGTGAGAGGGCTTGTAGTCCTTATCCTCAATTTCGGCCTCGACCGCAGAGATCCAACGCACAAATTTTTGCGTCATGGTGGCATGCTGTGTCTCTGTCTCGTCAGAGGGCCTAATAAAGGAGTCAGCAGCATAATAGGAATAAAGATCGGTGGGAGCGCCCTTTTCACGCAAGCGTTGCTTTACGATATCGTCAAGGATGATCGTTATCAGCGCAAATAGCGGTACGCCGATCACCATACCAATAATGCCGAAAATGCCGCCCGTTAAGGTAATGGCAATGAGGACACCAAGGGACGTCAGGCCCGTGTGATCGCCAAGAATGAGAGGTGCGAGAAGGTTGCCGTCGATCTGTTGGATCACGAGGATCAATACCACAAAAAGAATGGCCTTGGAGGGATCTGCAATGAAAATGATGACCGCGGAGGGAATGGCACCGATAAAGGGGCCAAAGAACGGGATGAAATCGGTTACACCGATGATCACCGCAATGAGAATGGGATAAGGGATCTTGAAAACGGTAAACAGAATTGCGGCAGTGATGCCAACCATTAAGGAATCCACCAGCTTGCCAACGATAAAGCCACCGAATTTACGGTTCGCCTGTGCACTGTAATATAAGATTTTTTTCTCGCTGTCCTCTTTGAAAAATGCATGGATCACGCGGCGGCAGCCTGCTTTTAATCTATCCTTGGAAAGCAATACGTAAATGGATACGAATATGCCCACCAAAATGTTTTTCAGAAATGTTAGGGCACCACCCGCAAATACGCCGATGCTACCAACGATATCAGAGCCGAAATCCCCCACCACTTCCATGGCAAAGGTCAGCAGCTTTTCAAGGCTGAGCACATTGTCGTTCCCACCGGGGAGCTCGAAGGGCAGGTCGGCAATAAATCCGTTGATCGAGCCGATCAAGCGGTTTAAGTAAAACATGCCGTTAATGCGGAAGTCGTTAATGCTTTCAATGACCTGCGGCAAGATCAGTAATACCATGCCGCTGATGATCAGTAGGGCAAAAATATAGGTAAGCAGCATGGAAAGCGCACGGTTTACGGTACGCTTTAATTTGTAAAATATTTTGATCTCGCAAAAACGCAGTATCGGGTTGCAAAGATACGCAATGACAAGGCCGATCAAGATCGGTGTTAAAATGTCACCGAGTGCTTGGATCGGTTTCAAGATCGCATCAAGATTTGCAAGGATCAGCACGATCAAAATTCCCGCTAAAAGCAGGATCATTGTACCGCGCGGACTGCGCCTTGGTTTTTCGGGACGTGGGCTTTTGCCCAAGGTTTCGTTCAATTCAGCCATCATTGCCCTCCGTGTGCAGATTGCACGCATAAATTATGTATGCTTATTATAAATATTATAATCAATATTTTATTTTCCGTCAAGTGAAAAGAATAAATTTTATTTGTTGAAATAAGGAAAAATGTGTGATATACTTATACAAAAACAACTTTTAGTAAGGGAGGGCAGAGCATGACCTTAACTGTTCGTGCAAACGCCAAGATCAATTTGTTTCTCGATGTCGTCGGCAAGCGTGAGGACGGTTATCACGATATAGTCAGCGTTATGCAGTCGGTTTCGCTTTGCGATACACTCACCGTGGCACAAACACAAGGTGATGAGATTGCGTTTAGTGGGGGTGGGTTGCCCAACGATGAAACAAATCTTGTTGTGCGTGCGGCACGTGCATATTTTGCACTGCGCGGCAAGCCCTTCGGCGTTCGTATCACGCTCGATAAGCAGATCCCCATGGCGGCGGGGCTTGGTGGGGGATCCGCCGATGCTGCGGCAACCCTCAAGGCACTCAATGCGCTTGACGGGGATCGCTTTACGGTAGAGGAGCTTGCCGCACTTGGTGCCGGCATCGGTGCCGATGTGCCCTTTTGCGTGTGGGGCGGCACCTGCCTTTGCCACGGTATTGGCGAGCGCATCTCGCCCCTTGCAAGCCGTGTGCACGCAGCACTTGTTGTGGCAATTGCGGGAGAGGGCGTTTCTACGCCCCAAGCGTTTGGCTTGCTCGACCGCCGTTATCAAGACTATGCAAGCTTTACCTCAGAGGCTACGCCCACGGCATTGATCAACGCCATGCAAAATGGCGATCTTTTCGGTACCGTTTCGGCACTTTTTAATCGTTTTGAGGAGGTCACCGAGCCCCTACGCCCCGCCGTATCCGAGCTAAAGGCAATGTTAATGAAACAGGGGGCTCTTGGCGTGCTGATGAGTGGTAGCGGTCCTGCTGTCTTTGGCATCTTCCCCGATGCCGCGGCGGCAAAGCGTGCGGCCGATCAGCTGAAGAGTGTGGGTGTGCGCGCGTATGATTGCCATACGGTGGAAAGTGATAAAATTTAAAAATTTGAATGAAAAACCGCCTTTTCTGCTATCAAAAGCAGAAAAGGCGGTTTGCTTTGTATAAGCTGTTGCCGATCAAAATATTGTTTCTACCAGCCGCGTACTGCTGGAGGGTGAGTATTCCCAATAGTCGATGTGTCGGGTCTTTTCGGTATCTATGTAGTAGCGCAGTGGCTCGGGCGGCTCGCTTGAGGGGTAGGAGTCTATAATGACCAGCTTCACCTTCATGCGCTCGGGAATAATACTTTTGATAAATACCGCTGCCGTGTCGCCCACCGCACAGCGTACGGGCGTATTTCCGCTGCCGCGCAGCTCGGCAAGACCCGCAAGATTTGGAGAGAGCTCTACAAAAATGCCGTAGCTTTCAATGCTGCGCACGCGCCCAACCACCGTTTCTCCTGCACGGAAGCCTGCGGTGTTCTCCTCCCATGTGCCGAGCAGCTCCTTTAGTGTTACAAAAATACGGCTGAGCTCCTTGTCAATGCTCTTGATCACTACGTTTAAATACATACCGCACGTTAGGCGATCGCGCGGGTGTGAAATACGGGATACCGAAATACAGTCAATGGATAAAAGGGAAGAAACGCCGCAGCCGATATCCACAAACGCGCCGTAGTTTTCAAGATGCGTCACGCGCGCGGGTATGATGTCCCCCGGTGTGAGGTGCGAGAGAAATTCATAAATACAGTCGCGCTGTACCTCGCGCCGTGAAAGAATTGCCACGCGCTCGCCGTTTTCCTGTGTAAACCTTAGGATCCGAAATGCCACCGTTTTTCCCACACGCGTAATAATGGCAATATCCTTTAATGTTTCCGTGGGGCGACAGTATAACGCCTCCTCGCGCTCCATAATGCCGCGCATGCAGCCAAGATCCACGTGCAGGCGCATGCGGTTGTCGCAAAGCAGAACGGGCGCCTCCAAGATCTCACCTGTGCGCCATGCGCGCTCAAGAGCTGCGGGGGAGGAGAGTGCCTCCTTGTTTTCTGGTGTTTTATCTAACATTCCTTCTGGCTTGAAGCGGGTTATCATTTTTTTACCTCCATATAATATTGGTTCCTTCTGAGTGTATGCCGTGGAAACATAAAATAGTACGCAAAAAAATGATATGGCGACTGCGAAAGACATAGCAAAACGGGCGAAAAACGGAGGAAACGAGAGGTTATATAGTGCTAAATTAAAAATTTCGGATTTTTTTGAAAAAAAGGGTTGACAAGGTGTTTTGCTTATGCTATAATGTGCAGGTCGAAAAAATTAACGTAAAATTATGGAGGAAACATCATGTCCACTTTCATGGCAAAAGCCGAAACGATCGAGCGTCGTTGGTTTGTCATCGATGCGGCTAACAAGCCCCTCGGTAAAACCGCTGTTGAGGCCGCTACCATTCTGCGCGGCAAGCATCGCCCTGAGTTCACCCCTCATGTCGATTGCGGCGAGTTCGTTATCATTATCAATGCCGACAAGGCAGTTCTCACAGGCAACAAGCTTGAGGACAAATACTATCATCATCACTCCGGTTACATCGGTGGTCTTAAGTCCGTTCAGTACAAGACCCTTATGGCAACCAAGCCCGAAAAAGCAATGGAGCTTGCCGTAAAAGGCATGCTTCCCCACAACAAACTTGGTGCAAAGGCTGCTACCCGTCTTAAGGTTTACGCAGGCGATGCACACAAGCACGAAGCACAAAAGCCCATCGTGCTGTAATTTGGAAAGGAAGGTAAATTGATATGTATACAAGTGCAAAGCCTTACTTCTACGGCACCGGCAGAAGAAAGAAATCCGTTGCTCGCGTTCGCATCGTTCCCGGTACGGGCGTGATCACCATCAACGGCCGCGACGTTGACGATTACTTCGGTCTTGAAACGCTTAAGCTTATCGTAAACCAGCCCTTCGGCGTTACCGGTACCACCGGTAAGTTTGATATCATCACCACCGTTACCGGCGGTGGCATTTCGGGTCAGGCAGGCGCTATCCGCCACGGCCTTGCCCGCGCACTGCTTCAGGCTGATCCCAACTACCGTGCAGCCCTCAAGGCAGCAGGCTTCCTTCGCCGCGATCCTCGCATGAAGGAGAGAAAGAAGTACGGTCTCAAAGGCGCTCGTCGCGCACCTCAGTTCTCCAAGAGATAATTTCGACCTTTGGTCGAAACTTCAAAAAGCACTTCGCATCACGCGAAGTGCTTTTTGTTATCTCTTTGAGAACAGTTATGATTGCCTTACGGCAAGTTATCAGTTTAGATTGGCCACGCCAAGTTATGATGTGCCTCACGGCACAGTTGAAAGTGAAAAGGGCAATCACATCATAACTTTTGCCAAAGGCAAAATCATAGTTGCGCCGTAGGCGTATCATAACGCTTGCAAAACAAGCTCATAACTGTAAACTCTTTTATTTTTCTATTTACTTTTAGCAAAATTTATGGCATAATACAACCGTTAGATAAACTTGAAGCTGAAGGGAAATGCTTTATGGATAAAATTTGGGCTAAAATGTATCATGCAGCAAAAGAGGTGCTGCATGAACGCAGAATTTCCGAATATGTCACCTGCGGTGAGGTGGCGGCCGCCATTTGCTCAAAATCAGGCAAAATATATACAGGCGTGTGCATAGACACTTGCTCCACACTTGGGATTTGTGCCGAGAGAAATGCGATTTTTAATATGATCACCAACGGTGAGCAGGAAATTGACAAGGTGTTGTGTATTCTTCCCGACGGCTCAAACGGTGCGCCTTGCGGCGCTTGCCGTGAGCTTATGGTACAGCTGATGGCAGGGAAATATCACGATATTGAAATCATGCTGGATTATTCTACGGGCCGCACGGTAAAGCTTGGCGAAATCACACCCGAATGGTGGATTAGTTAAATTTCAATTTGGTGTGAAACACTCGATTTTTGTCGCAAAAATCTTTCTTATATTTTATGTTATTCTTGCAATTTCCCTTGACACGCATAGCATATACGTGATATACTGTAAATGATATTTACTTTTCGTAAAAAAGGAAGGCTCACCACATGAACGTTGGGGAAAAAATAAGAAATCTGCGCCTTGAAAAGCTTATGACACAAGCAGATCTTGCAGGCGATCAGATCACACGCAATATGCTATGCACCATTGAGCGTGGGGCGGCGTTGCCGTCGCTGCCCACTGCGTGCTATATTGCGTCGCGGCTAAACGTCCCCGTTGGGTATTTGCTTGCCGAGGAGGGTGATGATTTTGCATACCGCAAAATGGCGGCAATGCCAAACGTTCGCCGCGCCTTGCTGGCAGGAGATTATATAGGCTGTATTGCCACACTTAACGCCAATTTGGGCGATAGCTTTGACGACGAGGTCGCATTGATCCGTGCAGAGTGCGAATATCATATTGCCAAGGAGGCGTTTGACAGCGGCAGGTTGCGTGCGGCGGCGGCAGGCTTTGACCGCGCCATTTCCGCGGCAAAAAATACCGTTTACGATACTGCATGGATCCGCACGCGTGCGGCGGTATATTTCCGTTATCTTTCCTTGCTTTCGCCAACACTTACATCGGATATGTTGGAAACAAGCGAGATCGAAACCGCTAAATCTGTGGGTGACGATTTTTGCTCCTACGTGCTTGCTAAGGAGGCACTCGATGACGGGCGCGTGGGTGAGGTTGCCGCGTATCTTTCCCGTAATGAGGGGACGGTATATGCCGCCCGTCTTAAAGCACTTTCTCTTATGCGAAACGGTGAAACGGCCGCAGCACTTGGTGCCTATGAAAAATTGCTGTCGAGTGATGCACTTAACGTTGGTGTTTTAATGTACGAGGTTTTTGGTGATATGGAGCTATGCTGTCGCCAAAATGACGATTATAAGCGTGCTTATGAATTTTCTTCATCACGCATGGGGCTGCTTGAGCGTTTGTTGGAGGAAGCATGAGAGCGATAAAAAACTGCTTTTTTATATTAATAGGGATTTTGCTTGTTATCAGTACAGCGGCATGTGCCGCAGAGGAGCCCTTTGACGCAGGCACACCGCTGTCTGCAAGTGATGTCGCCGCCCTGCGTGAGTCGCTGTTGGGCGAAAAGGATAACACACCGCAGGCTCCGGGGGAAGATCCGGCTCCCGAGCAGCCCGCAACTCCCGAACAGCCAACAACGCCGGAGAATCCTTCCGAGCAGGAGCAGCCTTCTGCCCCCGAGGAGCCCACACCGCAAGCAACCGTCTTTTGGCTATCGGGCGGCAGCGTATATCACACCGACAGTGAGTGTCGCTACATTAAGGGGAAACAAAACGTGCAATCGGGCACGGTAAGTGCGGCTACAGGGGCGGGCAAAACGCGCGCATGCTCCTCTTGCGCTGCTGATTAAAGATCGCCCACGGTGGCAAAGCTTAGCTTTAAGGTCGGGCAAGGAGTACATCATGATTGAAAAACAAAAAAAGCCTACGCGAAATATTACACAAAACAAAAAGGCGTGGCACGATTATTTTGTGGATGAAAAATTTGAGGCGGGCGTTGAGCTTTTCGGCACTGAGGTGAAAAGCCTGCGCGCAGGTACAGTCAATTTAAAGGATTCTTACTGTTCCTTCAAAAACGGAGAGATATTTGCACTTGGCGTACACATCAGCCCGTATGAAAAGGGAAATATCTTCAATCGCGATCCGCTTCGCCCCAAAAAGCTTTTGATGCACAAGCGTGAAATCTTGCGCCTTTTGGGCAAGGCGCAGGAGAAGGGATTTTCCGTCATTCCCTTGTCGCTTTATTTTTCGGGATCGCGCGTGAAAATGGAGATTGGACTGTGCAGAGGTAAAAAGCTTTACGACAAACGCGAGGATATGGCGAAAAATGCCGCCAAGCGCGATATGGAGCGCGCTTTTAAGGGCGGTAACAGAGAGTATTGACATTCCATAATATTCAATGATATAAAAGGGGAAATTGGCAATGGATCAAGAGCAAAACAAGTTTGAACAAAATTTGGCAGAGCAGAGCTCTGATGAGCTGGAAAAAGAGGTGGAAAGCACCCCTGTGGAGAGCGATTCGCCGCAGAACGCAGAGCCAACCGCTGCTGTAGCTGAGGACGCGTGCAATTCCGCACAAACCACCGATACTCCTATGGAGCAGATACCTGCGGCGGCTCCAATGCTTCCGGTTTTAAAGGAGGAAGCTTCCGCATCCTCGGAGCCGAGTGCCGCCGAGGAGCCTTCAGAGGGGAAACAAAAACATAAAAAAGAAAAGAAAGCCAAAAAGGTAAAAAAGGAGAAAAAAGCAAAAAAGGAAAGACGCCCCCGTAAAAAGCACTATGTGCTGCGTGTTTTCGGTGCGCTTCTTCGCTTTATTCTCACGCTTTTGCTTGGTATGGCGATTGCCTATGGCTCTGTGGTGGGCATATTTTACTACGCCTTCAGCGGCCTTACCATTGATGTGCTGCAGAAATTCGGCATTGCCGAAAATGCGGATGAATATCTCACCTCAAACGGCGAAATTGATTTGACGAGCACCTCTATTTTAGAGCTGGTGGCGGATCTTAACGCGGTGCGTGCTGATCTTGCAAACCATACGCTTGATTCGCTTATCAAGCATTACGGTATCAGTCTCCCTGAGGAAACGCTTGAAAAGCTTCCAACCGACCTGTTTTCGCTACCGCTTGATCAGCTAATGTCGGAAGATGCGGGTACTGTGATTGCAGAGAACTTAAAATTCGGCTACATTCTCTCACTCCTCCCCCCCGAAATGCTCAGTCCCTTGTTGATTGAAACGCTTGCAGATCGTCCATTGGCACTCCTTACAAGCGGTGCTTACGGGGAGCTGTTTTCGGGTGTCAAGCTTGGATATCTTACGGGTGTTACGTTTGATGCAAACGGTGATGTTACGTATGTCGATGCGGAAAATCCCACCCTGCAGGAGGTTATGGCAACGCTTGATCTTGGCAGAGTCCTTGAGGCAGCCACGCAAAACGGTGATCTGCTTGGCGTTTTTGCTACCGACATCGGCACACAGGAGATCCGCCCCTTGCTTGGCGGCATCATCAGCGGCGCACTGCTTGAGAAAATGTGCGAGGGACTTTACATCAAGGACGTTATTTTGCCCGACGGTCAAACAGGCCGCTATCATTTTGATCTGAACGCGCTAACAAGTGCGCTTCATCTTGGTGACGTGCTTGGCTATACCTACGTAAACGGTACGTGGTATCAGGAATATACAGATAACGGTGATGCCGCAGATGATGTCGCGGCTACCAAAATGAATGCTGTTTTGGCGGATATTGCACTTTCCGATGTGCTTGGCGGCACACTCTCGCTCGATGAAAGCTTTGAGGATGTGTATTTTGGCGATCTGCAAAGCGGCTACACGCGCGGCGATGCGATCACAGAACCGCTACCCGATAGCGAGGAGCTTGTAGTTGTTGGCTACCAGTGGCTAAAGGACGGCTCCGTGCTTGGTAAAATGCAGCAGGAGCTTGCCAATATCGCCATAACCGATCTTCTCAACGGTAAAATGGATATCAATAAAACCCTTGGCTCGCTTTATCTTGGCGATATGCAGGGCTATACCTACCGCGAGATCACAGATGCCGATACAGGTGCTGTGATCGGGCATAAGTGGGTCAAGATCACAGCAGGTGTTGAGGAAGAGATCAGCCCTGTGCTTGCCGCCATTGCCGATGTTTCGGTATCTGCTATTTTGAACGGTGAGCTTGATCTGGTGGGCGCAATGGGCGATCTTACCCTTGGCGATGTGCAGAGCTATACATTGGGTAATGACGGCCGTTGGTACCGTGAGGTCGTTGTTGGGACTGAAATTACACTGCAATATGTTGGTGCAGTGCAAAACAGCATTGCAGACGTTCCCCTTGCCGATATTATGAATGGCGAGTTTAGCCTCACGGGTGTTTTTGCAGAGCTTCGCATGGGCGATGCCATGGGTTACGAGCGCGGTGATGTTAGCGTTCCTGCCGATCCCGATGATGCAAGCTCCTATGATCAATATGCCTTTTTTGAGAAAGACGGCACAACGGGCACACTTACGCCCGTGTCGGGTACCATGCTTGAGCTTGCCAATCTGCCGCTTTCCGATGTGCTTGACGGTAAGGTAAACTTTGAGGATACCGTACGGAACATGACCTTGGCAGAAGCGCTTGATTACACCGAGCATGACGGTGTATGGTATTCTGCCTATACCGATGACGGCGACCCCGCCAATGATGTGGCAGTTACAGGTGTGCTTGCTGTGCTTGCAGATAAGCGCATTAACGAGCTGAACAGTCAAACGCTTGATGTCATCGCCTTTGGCGAGGTGCTTGGCTATACCCATGAGGATACCGATGAAAACGGCACGCCCGATACGTGGTACAACGGAGAAGAGCCTGCTGTAGGTATCACGGCAAGCTTGGCAGACCTAACGCTTGGTAATCTTTCGGATGGCGATGCGCTTGCTGCAAAGTTGCGCGAGATCTCCTTGGCGGATGCTATGGGGTACCAACTGGTTGACGGCACGTGGTATTCCGCTTACAGTGATGACGGCGACGATAGCAACGATACAAAGCTTACAGGCGTTTTAAAGGTTTTGGCAGATAAGCCCTTAAACGAGATCGATTCCGCCACCATTGAGGGAATCGCTCTTGGTGATGCAATCGGTTACATCTATACCGATACCAACGGTGACGGCACGCCCGATGCTTGGTATAACGGGGATGAGCCCGCAACCGGTATTATGGCAAAAATGGCCGATCTTACCGTGGCACAGCTGAGAAATTCCTCCGCAGTTGCAGATAAGCTTGGCGAGGTACAGCTTTTTGAGGTGCTGAATTACAAGAAGGTTGAGGGGCAGTGGCAAAACAGTAACGGGCAGCCTGTTTCGGGCGTGATGTCGTATTTAATGGAAACCACTGTTGGCGATATAGAAGGAAAGATCAACGAAATGCCCCTTGGCTACGCCTTTGGCTTCTACTGTGATGCCAATACCGGGAAATGGTATAAGGATAAGGAAATGACAACCGAGCCCGCCGGAATCACCGCTTCGCTGGCTGGCATTCACCTTGGAAACGCGCAAGCAGAGCTTGAAGATATGCAGATCGGTGATCTGCTCGGATATACCTACAAGGATACCGATGATGACGGCGAAGGCGACACGTGGTATGAAAAGGAGAAGCCTGTCACAGGTCTTAACCTTGTATTGGCAGATTTGCCTATTTCCGATCTTGGCAATAGCGATAAGGTAGCAGCTGCCATGCAGCAAGCTAAGCTTGGCGAAAGCCTTGGCTTTAAGAATGTTGAGGGCAAATGGTACAAGACAAAGACCGACAGTGCGGGGAATACCGTGGCGGATATGGATGCCCCCGTTACAGGTCTTATCGGAGCACTTGCCGATACCAAGATCGGTGGTCTTGAAAGTGATGTGAAGACTGTGAAGATCGGTACCATGCTGGAGCTTACCGAAGAAGACGGCGTTTGGTATGACGGAAACGGCACTGCCGTTAAGGGCGCAGTTTCAGTGCTTGCCAAATCCGACCTTTCAACACTTTCCGATAATATTAACAATATGACGGTTGCCGATCTGTGGAACGATAGTGAAAGAACGGGTATTCTGAAAGCAATCAGCGGTGACACCAAGATCAGTGAGCTTGATAAAGCAATACAGGAATGTACGGTAGATGCACTCGTTACGGCGGGTGTGCTTGAGGTTGGCACGGCGCAAGCACTCTTCTTTGATGTGAAAATGCCGGGCTGGCGCACGTATAATGTTGTTGATTTTATCAATGGAATGCTAAAACTGGATGTTTTTAGTCTTGTTCCTTAAAAAGGGGAAGAGGCTGTCGCAAATTGCAAATTTGCGACAGCCTCTTCACGTCAAAAAGGCGAAGGTAGGCTTTTTGACGCCGGGAATCTGAAGAATTGCAGTTGCAATTCTTCATGTGAGAATGATACATCATTCTCACGGTTTGCACTTTTCACCCGTTTAGCGGGTGAAAATGGCGGTGTTTAGCCGCCAAACAAAAACCATAGGGGCTTGTCGACCAAATGCCTTGGCATTTGCGACAGCCCCTTGACAAACATCTTAAAAATGAATATAATATATATTGCTGAATATGGGTCCGTAAAGGTTTCGACGGGGATTCTGCAGCAGGATAAGCGTGGCGTGCCGAGCAATCACGAAAAAGGCTCAAAATTAAAATTAAACGCTGACGAAAACGTCGCACTGGCTGCCTAATTAGGCAGTGCCGCGGCTCTTTAGCCGCCCGTTCCCCGAGGAGTACCACGGCCTCGGCCGGAGCGTCATGCAGTGGTGAACATGCATCGGGAGTTCGCACTTGTACCGATCATGCAAAAAAGGGCTACCAATGGGTGTAGATTGTCTGTGACCGACACCCGGAGGGAATTTTAAATCATAGACTACCCACGAAGAAGGTCCTGTGAATGGGTTTTCGGACAGGAGTTCGATTCTCCTCGGATCCACCAATAAAAAAGCACCCCTCGCGGGTGTTTTTTTATTGGTGGCTTCGAGGGCAAGGATCGAACTCTGCAAGGTGCAGATAAATAATGAATTTAGAAGTTCAAAAGCGCACCTTGCCATTTGCCGCCAAGCGGCAAATGAATCGATCTCTCCTCGGATCCACCAGCGGCAAGTTGCCGCCCCCCAATCATCGGGGGAGTTCGGTGCTGTGCCAAGCTTCACACCACGACGGCGGTGTTCGACTTTGTCCCTCATATTTTCACCAAAACAAGCAAATCCGAACTGTTTCATTACGACGGAACTGTTCGGATTTGTTTTTCAGTTTAATTATGCGTTTTAGTATTTACCGCCGAGAGCAACCCAATGGTTACTCTCGGCGGCTTTGTTATTATTTATTTGCCATCTTTTTAGCTCGCTCAATATATTCCTTGAAGCGATCCTCATTGCGAACGGAATTGAACCATTCCCAACCCTTTCGGGCAGTAATGCAATGATAAAGATTACTACCTGTAAACTCCATTCGATAGTCATAGGATATCGGATCTTTAGAGCCGTCGGCGAGAACGATAACTCCGCTGTCACATTCGTATTTCACACCGCCGAGCAGCTCTGTATTGCCTGTATCGAGAAGGTCGCCCTTTGTGAAATGAGAGCTCTTTTCGCAATATTTTACGGCAAGCTCGAGGGACTCGTATCCCTCTTCCTTTTTGCCATAGCCAAACAGGGCGGCTGATCTAACAAGGGCGGTCCACGCATACAGCCTATACCATGCAGGCGGAACCTCTCCGTTCTCTCCGAGCGCTTCCATAATCTTCATATAAAAGCCGTTTATCTCTACCGAACGCTTTGCATTTTTTCGATTACGGCTCGGTCTTGCAAGCATATGGAGAATAAGGTGGAAATTATTGACGGCGTATTTCATATGCCCATCCTGCCACTTTCCTTCATCCCAAAGCTTCTGCTCTACCTGCTCGCCAAAAACAGCACTGTACTGTGTTATCGGAGGCGGAAGCTCACGGATACCCGTGCGATCGGTAAACACAACAATATCTCCGTCCTCATCAGCAACATAGGTATATTCTACCGCACCGACAAAGCCATCGGTCAGATTAAGCGCGTCATATCGGCGCACAATACCGTCGGCAAGAGGCATAAATCCTTCGCCTACACCTTCATAAGAAGTCAGTTCATATATAGCTTTTCTTGCACCACCACAAAATTCATTCTCAGTACGAACAATACCAATTCCTTCGGCAAAATAATATACCTTTTTGCCACCGCGATAAGACACTCCGTTCTCCATGCCCCCGATATCAAGGCAGAGTTTGAAGCAGTTCTCAAAGGTGCCGGCTTTCGTGGTAATTGTTCCTCCGTCCTCGCATGTAATCTGTGTCCTAACAGTTCTGTCCCATTTTGTGTATTCAACAATGGGCGATACACCAATACACCACTCATCTGACCAAATGCAGTTCGTTGCATCTTGCAAAATTCCCAATACATCGTTATAAAGAAGAGGTGTTTCCGCGGCACCCATGCCTCCTGTGTTTTTCCACTCAAACGACCAACGCCAATTATACTCGGTTAAATACAATGAATCTGCTTTCTTTTGGATATATTCTCTACCAAAGAAGTTCCAATGTCCTGTAGCAGTATAATTTGGGTTGAAAGTTGTATCAGTAGCGAGTATTCTTCTTGCTACCGACGCAGCAGCCTTTGTGTGCGCTTTTTCCATAGGAGTTATAGCAAGTTGTTCTGCACGTTCAACGGCGGGAATGATGTCGCATATACTTTCTTTGCCATTTTTTTCTGTGTGGTAATATTCATTGGCTATCTCCTGCACCTTATCAACCCAAGAATTATTATCATAACCTATTCTTTCGGTGTTTTCCCAATAAGAAACAAGGATACGGTCATCATCCGCATAAGAAACCGTAATTTTCAGATCCTGCAGAATCGCATCGGGAGAATAAGTGGCAGTGTATTCCCATGTGTTACCCAAGAATAGAGGGAGTACTCCGCTGCCGCCCTTTATCTCATAGGTGTTAAGCACGTGGGTATCTGTCGTTGCGTCGGTAATATGATCCTGACGAACAATACCGATGCCATCCTTATAGAATGTTCTGCATACGATCTTTTGCGTGTCGGTAAGACGTCGGACTTCCCACAACTTGCAGTTATCGAACGTACCTGCAGGAGTATCTACCAATTCATCATCTGAAACGTAGGTAAGCTTTGTTCCATCAGATCCTACGTAAGATTCACCGAGAGAGATATCGGCAAAGAAATATCCGTCACAACTCGAAGCATTACGCAAGATGCGCGAACTTTTCCCATCTATTGAGCCAAGATAGCCCTCTTTGAAACCATCTTCTGCCCAATAGCGAACCTTACCTTCTATTATTCGATATTCTTCAGCAGTACCGCCAATCACATAGCGTTCCTTTACTGTTTCTTTATATCGCGTTGCCAATTTTTCTTCCATTTTGCGAGCAAGAGGTACAAGTACACGGTAAGCATCTCCCAAAGAGAGTGTATCTTCCACCTTGTTGTACGCAGCTTGAGCTTCCTCTACTTTGTTTTCCCTGAACAGATTATAGCCAAGCCAAAACCACTCGCGTCCAAGAGCCTTAACCAACCCCGCTTTTTCAAGACGAGGAATTTGTTTGTCGCGAATAAAATCAATACGGGCTCCACCATATACTTTGGAATCCTCGCGAGCCACGATAAAGGCCATAACCTCCTCGTTTTTACCTTTCATAGCGGCATCGGCAATACGAGCAAATAACGCATCGTTCTTTTTGCCGGGAAGCCACCACCAACCGCGCATTAACACATCCGCAAGGGCGTGCTGCTTTTTGGTACATTCAGGAAGATTCTCTACCTCGCGAAGTACCTGCGCATATGTCTTTTCAAAACCACTCTTATTGTTTTTTACCTGCCATAATTTTAGTTCTTCAACCTTCTTCATGACACGCTCAACAAGTGTATCACTATACTTTTCATTCATAGCGCAAAGTTCCTTTCTGATTCGTTTTCGTCCATCGTGAAGCTGCCTTTTGACAGTTCCTTGTGAAATACGCATCCGATCTGCGATTTCCGCAATAGAAAGATTGTCAAAATAGTGCAGCTCTATAATCTGCCGCACCTTTTTCGGCAGCATCTCAATGCTTTTGTTTACTTCGTTTCGTTCCTCGGACAGTGCATAAAGCTCTGCGGGGGTTTGTGCTCCGTCGTCGGTAATATTTAAGTTGTCTACTAAGTCAAGCGGAAGGAAACTGCGGTATCGGCTTATCATATTCAAAGCACAGTTCTTGGCGATGCGACATACCCAAGAGCCATACTTTTTAGGTTCTTGTAAGGTATTCAGCTTCATCCAGGCCGTAACAAAGGCGTCTTGCGCGGCATCTTCCGCCATAAAATGATTTTTAGTAATAGTAATCGCAGAAGCTATTACTGCCTTTTGATATCTTAATACTAAAACTTCATATGCAGATTGCTCGCCTGCAAGTGTAAGCATCACCAACGTTTCGTCCGACTCGTTTTGATAGTACATATGCACTCTCCTTTCTTGGAATTTGGGAGTTCCCATTTTTAAGCGCTTGTCTTATAGACACAAATCAGAATCAAAAGGTTGTGTGGTTTGGAATAATTATATCATAAAATTGTGAATTAGTCTAAAATTATCATTACGACTACGTTCAAAAATGAACCTATTACAATCATGACAAGCGAAGAAATAGCCGATATCGCGCGACTTGGTTCTGATATTGAGAGCATTGCTCCACCAACAAAAACAGAACATTTGTCTGCCGACAAATGTTCTGTTTTTGTTTATCCAAGTCAGAGACTTGGTATAGCCGAAGGGAGCAGAACCCGACAGGTCTTTACAAACAAAAATTCACCCCGACGGCGGGAAAAGCTTTTACCATATTATATCATTCTTTAAATTGCAGCGACGCCTTAAATTCGGTTGGTGTCATGCCCACAATGCGCTTAAAAACGCGGGAGAAATATTGCGGATTGTCAAAGGCAAGGAAATCGGAGATCTGTGTAAAATTCAAATTTCCCTCACGAATGAGCTGCTTGGCTTTTTTGATTTTTGCCTTCATTGCATACATGGCGAGTGTTTGACCGGTTTGCTCGTGAAACACGCGGCTGAGGTAGCTTCTGCCGTAGCCTATCCTTTTGCAAAGCTCACCAATGCGAAACACCTCGTTTATTTTTTCGTCAATGTAATTTTTTATATCTGTGACAAGGTGGCTTTCCATGCTTTCCTTACTGGGGAATACCGTGCCTTGCTTTTTCTCCACGATATTGCGCACAAGAAGGATCAATAGCTCCTCTAAATACAGCTTTATAAGCTGCTCGCCGCCGATAGCGGCGTTTTCTTTTTTAGAAAGCTTATTTAGGAACGGATCATTTTTGGGAATCTCAAAGGTTTTTTCCGCTTCGTGCATAATTGAGGATAGAAAGGGCTTTAGCTCCTTATCCAAAACGGTATGAAAGCCCTCAAAATAAAGCATGGCAGGGGAGGAGCAAACAAAGGAGATTACAAAAAAGTTTGGCGAGGAGTTGTAGGCCCGAATCGAATGGAACTCGTTAGGGCGGTGAAAAATCATTTCCCCCTGTGAGAGCGTTAGCGCAGTATCGTCACGGCAAATTTCAACCTGTCCTTTATCTATGTATACAAGCTCCCAAAAATCGTGCTGCTCTCCCTCAAACACAAAATTTTTATCATATTCGTCGTAGTGAATGGTAACAATCTTTGAAACGTTAATGATGCTTGGCAGATTCGTTTTGATATAAGTGACTTTCATATTTATCCTCGCAAAAATAATTCGTGCACGAAAATGAATGTATTGCGCAAAAAAATGAATGTTCATTAAGAACATCGCGCGTTACAATTAGTATAGCACATCAAATACATTTTTGCAAGGAGATTTGCTTATGAAAAAGGGAATTAATATTTGGTCCTTTCCGCAAGGGGCGATAAAGGAGTCACTTGCGCTTGCAAAGGATGCAGGCTTTGAAGGTGTCGAGCTTGCTCTCAATGCCACGGGCGAGCTTTCTATGGAGTCGTCTGAAGCTGAGATCAAAGAGGTGAAAAAGACCGCCGACGGTATGGGGCTTTCACTGTACAGCCTTTCCTCGGGTCTTTGCTGGGATTATCGCCTCAGTGACGATGACCCCGCGATGCGCCAAAAAGCAAAGGATATGATCAAAAAGCAGCTTGAAACTGCTAAAATTCTTGGCGCAGACACTATTCTTGTTGTGCCGGGTGTGGTAAACGTAGAGTTCTCAAGTCCCGAAAAGAAGGTTGCATACGACGTGGTTTATGACCGCGCACTGGAGGGACTGAATGAATTAAGGTCCTATGCCGAGAGCCTTCAGGTCAGTATCGGTCTTGAAAACGTATGGAATAAATTTTTGCTTTCCCCAATGGAAATGCGCGATTTTATCGATAAGATCGATAGCCCCTTTGTTGGCAGCTATCTTGACATTGGTAACACGCTTTACTGTGGCTATCCCGAGGATTGGGTGCGTATCCTTGGCGACCGTATCAAAAAGATCCACTTTAAGGACTACCGCATGGCGGCAGGTGGTTTACATGGCTTTGTTGATCTGCTCGCGGGCGATGTTGATTACCCCGAGGTGGTAAAAGCACTTGGAGAGATCGGTTATGACGGCTGGGTTTCAGCCGAAATGATTCCCAATTACAAGCACCACACAAGTGCCATTATTTATAATACGTCCTACGCAATGGACAGAATTTTAGGGAGGAAATAAACATGTTAAGAGTTGGTCTTATTGGTTGCGGCTTTATGGGCGCAATGCACGCAAATTGCTATAAAAATATTGAGGGCGTGGAGCTGGTGGCACTGGCTGACCTTCGCCCCGAAAAGGCAGAGGAGCTTGCGAAGGGCACCAATGCAACGCTCTTTGGTGACGGCAAGGATCTGATCGCAAACGCTGATGTTGACGTGATTGACATTTGCTTGCCTACGTATCTTCACGCTGAATACGCGATCCTTGCCATGGATAAGGTAAAGCACGTGTTTGTGGAAAAGCCTGTTGCACTTACCAAAGAAGAGGGCGAAAAAATGCTTGCCAAGAGCAAGGAAACGGGCTGTGAGGTACAGGTTGGTCAAGTGATTCGCTTCTGGGACGAATACGTGGAACTCAAAAAAATCGTGGAGTCCGGAGCTTACGGCAAGGTCATTAATGCTAATTTCCGCCGTCTTAGCCCCCGTCCCACATGGGGTTGGGATAACTGGCTGCTTGATACCGCACGCTCCGGCGGTGCCGGGCAGGATCTGCATATTCATGATATTGATTACGTACTGTCGCTCTTTGGTGAACCGCAGGAGTTTTTCACCGTGAAAAATCTCGCCGGCGAGAAGAATTCCTATGTCAACACTCTTATGAAATATGAGGATTTTGTGGTCGGCGTTGAGGGCACGTGGGATCTGCCCGCCACCCACCCGTTTGAAGCAACCTTCCGCGTAGTGCTTGAAAAGGCTGTTGTTGAAAACGCAGGCGGTAAGTTTATGCTTTATACCGCCGATGCGGCAAGTGAGATCAAGATCGAGAAAAAGGAGCTTGCAGGTGAAGCCTATAAAGGCGGCAACGTATCTGACCTTGGTGGCTATTACAACGAGCTTGTGTATTTTTGCCAAAGAGCCGCAAAGGGCGAGAAGATCGAGCAGGCAACGCTTTCTGACGGTGTATCCTCGCTTGCGTTTCTCTTAAAGGAGCTGAAATAATATGTTAAGAGTAGGTATTGTCGGTTGCGGTAATATTTTTACGATGCACGCAACATCAGCAGACCACTTAAAAAACGCGCAGCTTGTCGGCGTTTGCGATATCAAAAAGGATAGAGCAGATAAGGCAGCGGCAAAATACGGTGTCACGGCATATTACGATTATAAGGATCTGATCGATAAAAGCAAGATCGATGTGGTACATATTTGCGTGCCCCACTATCTGCATCCTGTTATTTCAAGATATGCGCTTGAAAAGGGCGTGCACGTGCTTTGCGAAAAGCCCATGAGCATTGCTTATGAGGATGCGATCGCCAACGTGAAGCTTGCCGAGGAGAAGGGTGTAAAATACGGCATTATCTTTCAGTGCCGCTTTAACAGCACCTCTCGCCTTGTGAAGGAGAATATCGAAAACGGTAAGCTCGGCAAGGTCCTGTCGGCAAGAGTTGTTTTAACATGGTGCAAGCCCGATGAGTACTATTCGCTCTCCGATTGGAAGGGCACATGGGATAAGGAGGGCGGCGGCGTTATTATTGACCAAGCGATCCATTCGATCGATCTTGCTAACTGGTTTATCAATGATGAGCCTGTTTCAGTAGAGGCACATCTTGCAAACCGTGGGCATCAGATCATGGAGGTTGACGATACAGGAGAAGGGTTTATCCGCTATAAAAACGGTGCCACGCTTGCATTTTGGGCGATGAACAACTATGCCTGTGACGAAGCGATCGAAATTCGCCTGTGCTGTGAAAATGGCAAGGTCTATATGAGCTATGACGATGCGAGAATCGAGTTTAATGACGGCACGGTCCTTTCCACCACACAAGATGCAGGTGATATCCATTACGAGGACGGAAAGGATTACTGGGGCTTTCAGCATATCCGCCAGATCGCCGATTTTTACGATGCCGTAGAAAACGACCGCACGCCGTTTGTCAGCGGCAGGGAGGCGTTAAAAATCCAAAAGCTGATCTGCGAGATCTACGAAAAGGGCAGATGGTAAACCCTACAAAAACAAGAGCACTGCGCGCAAAAACGCGCAGTGTTTTTTTGCAAAAAAGTGTTGAAAAAGTGTTTTTTTTGTGATATACTCTAATAAAGATGTAAAAATAAAGGAATTTGCCGTATGAAACCAATTTGTTCCGTTCAAGATTTTAATGCACGCATCAAGCGCGTGCTTGTGACCAAAGAGGAGATTGATGCCGCTGTATTGCGCGCAGGTCGTGAGATCGATAAAATATATGACGGTCGCCCTATTTTGCTTGTGAGCATTCTGAAGGGCGCGTTCGTGTTTATGGCTGATCTTTGCCGTGCCGTGAGCGTCCCCTGCGAGATCGGTTTTATGTGCGCGAAAAGCTATTATGAGGGCACGGTTTCCACGGGTGTTGTCAAGATCACAATGGATCTTGATCAGGATATCAGCAAATACCACGTGGTGATCGTTGAGGATATTATCGATACAGGCAGAACGCTTTCGGATATCGTAAAGCTGTTGTATGCAAGAAATCCGCTGTCGCTTCGTGTTATTACACTGCTTGATAAGCCCTCGCGTCGTCTTGTTGATTTCAAGGCGGATCTCTCACTCTTTACCATTCCCGATCATTTTGTGGTCGGTTATGGGCTCGATTGCGGCGAGCAATTCCGCAATCTGCCATATATAGCAGAATATCAAGAAAAGGAAGGGAATTGACATGCAAAAGTTTCTCCAAAGGTTCTTCAAGCTTGAAGAAAAAGGCACCACCGTGCGCATCGAGCTCATTGCGGGCTTAACCACCTTTATGGCGATGGCGTACATCCTCATGGTTAACCCCGGAATGTTCGCGGATCCGTTTGGCGACGGCACCAACGTACTGGGTGTCAGCTTCGGTGCGATCTACATCGCCACCGCGCTTTCTGCCGTAGTCGGCACAGTCCTCATCGGTCTTCTTTCCAATCTCCCGCTTGCCCAAGCATCGGGCATGGGCCTCAACGCCTTCTTCGTTTACACCGTTTGTGTAGGGCTTGGCTTTAGCTATGCTAACGCACTCGTGTTCTGCCTGATCGACGGTCTTATCTTCATCGCGCTTACCGTCACGGGCCTGCGCCGCCTGATCTTCGAGGCGGTGCCCTCTGCCGTTAAGGCAGCGATCCCTGCAGGTATCGGCTTGTTTATTGCATTCCTTGGTCTGCAAAATGCAAAGATCGTGGTTGCCGACTCCTCTACCGGCGTTACGATGAACACCTTTAACCTCCTCGGTAATGCTACCTGGGGTAGCATTATGCCTATGCTCATCACCGTTGCGGCTGTTATTGCCATTGCCGTAATGTCCAAAAAGGGCGTAAAGGGCGCCATTTTGTGGAGCATTCTCGGTGCCGCAGTTCTTTACTATGCGCTCGGCTTCACCGTTCCCGGCTTCTATGAAAACTTCTGGGCCGGTAAAACGCTCAATCCTCTCACTGCTTTCGCTGATTTCGGCACACAGGCAGTAGGTAAGGTATTTACCGAGGGCTTTAATTTTGATTCTTATCTTGCCGTCGAAGGTCACTCCGTTGGCGGTCTTGTTATCGCATTTATCACCACTTCTCTTGCTTTCTGCATGGTTGATATGTTTGATACCATGGGTACGCTTTACGGTGCTTGCCGCGGCGGCAACCTGCTGGTGAAAAACGAGGCGGGTGAGCTTGAGGTTCCCAATATGGATAAGGCAATGCTTGCCGATGCAGTTGCTACCACCACAGGTGCGATCTGCGGCACCTCTACCGTTACCACCTTTGTAGAATCCTCTGCGGGTGTTGGTGCAGGTGGCCGTACGGGTCTTTCCTCTATGTTCACGGCTGCAATGTTCTTTATCACGCTGTTCCTCGCTCCCGTTGCAGCTCTTATCCCTGCTTGCGCTTATGCTGCAGCACTCATTTACGTTGGCATTTTGATGATCGGGTGTGTGAAGGATATCGACTGGGCTGACCCTGCGGTTTCCTTGCCCTCGTTCCTTACTATCACGATGATGCCCTTTACCTACAACATTTCCTACGGTATCGCCTTCGGCCTTATTTCTCATATCGCTGTTAAGGTCTGCACCGGTAAAGTGAAGGAAGTAAAGGTCGGCACTTGGGTCGTAGCTGTGCTCTTTGCCGCAATGTTTTTCCTCACGCACTGATCTGAAGCAACTAAAAAACCACAAAATCGGCAGAGGGGAATGCTCTCTGCCGATTTCAATCATGTCTTTCATGAATATTTTTTGCGTTTTTTTGTTGAAATACAGGAAAAATGTGGTATACTATATAAGTAGGGTAATCCTATTTTAAGGCAATTTTTCAATTTTACATGAAACGGAGAGTTTTTATGAACAAACAGGTAGAAAAGGTCATGCAGCTCATCAAGGAGCACGACATTAAAATGATTGACTTTAAAATGGTCGACATTAACGGTCAGTACCGCCATGTGACGATCCCCGCTGAGAATTTTTCTGAGGATACCATGAAAAGCGGTATCGGCTTTGACGCCTCGAACTACGGCTATGCTGTGGTAGAGAAGAGCGATATGGTCTTTATCCCAGACCCCGACACTGCCGTGATCGATCCCTTCTGCTCGATTCCTACACTTTCCATGACGGGTAACGCCATGATCATCGACACGCCCGAAAACAGACCTCTGCCGCAGTATCCCCGTAACATCGTGCGCGCTGCTGTGCAGTATATGAAGGATCTGGGTGTTGCCGATGAAATGAAGATCCTGCCCGAGTTTGAGTTCTATCTCTTTGATAACGTTGGCTGGGAGGTCAGCGGCCGCGAGATCAGTGCTACCGTGGATGCACAGCAGTCCTACTGGAACAGTGCAACCGAGGGCCTTGGCGTGGTTGTGCCCAAGCAAAAGAACTACCACATTGCAAAGCCCTTTGATATTTCCTATGAGTGCCGTTCCGAGATGTGCATGCTGATGAAGGAAATGGGCATTGATATCAATTATCATCACCCCGAGGTTGCGGCTTCGGGTCAGTTTGAGATCGAGCCCCAGCTTGGCGAGGTCGTGCACATGTCCGATGCCACGATGATGATCAAATATATCATTCACAATACCGCCCTCAAGTACGGCAAGAGTGCAACCTTTATGCCCAAGCCCATTTACGGCGAGGCGGGCAGCGGTATGCACGTGCATATGCTCCTGATGAAGGACGGTCAGCCCGTGTTCTCCGACGATAACGGCTATTCCAATCTCTCGAAAGAGGCACACTGGTTCATGGGCGGTCTTCTCAAGCACATTGCCTCGCTTTGTGCCATTACCAACCCCAGCACCAACTCCTTTAAGCGTCTGGTGCCCGGCTTTGAAGCGCCCGTAACCGTTGGATACGCAACCTCTAACCGTTCGGCGGTTATCCGTATCCCTGCCTATGCTAAGAGCCCCGATAAGCGCCGCTTCGAGCTCCGTAACCCCGATGCGACCTGCAACCCCTACTTCTGCTACGCGGCAATTCTTATGGCAGGTCTTGACGGTATCAAGAACAAGATCGATCCCCACGAGAACGGCTGGGGCCCCTACGACTTCAACCTCTACCACCTGCCCGAGGAGGAGAAGAAGAAGCTTAAGGGTCTGCCCACCTCCTTGCCCGAGGCACTCGATGCGCTTGAAGCGGATCACGACTACCTCACCGCAGGCGGCGTATTCCCCGAGCACCTCATCGAGAAATTCATTTCGATGAAGCGCGCTGAGTGCTCTGAACTCTCTAAGATCCCGCATCCTGCAGAATTTGACCGTTATTACAATCTTTAATTTTAAAAAGAGGAAAAAGCTACGCGCTTTTTCCTCTTTTTTATACCGTTATGCGGCTTTTTTGATAACGTAAACAAAAATTTACATGTAAAAATCAAATTTCTAATAAAAATGGGTGGAATTTTTGCACAAGGCGCGCTACAATATAGACACAAAACATGCAAAGGAGGTCGTGTGATGGATTTTGGGAGCAAATTGCTTGAAGCCCGTCGCGCACGGGGTATCACGCAAGAGGAGCTTGCCGAGGTGCTTGGCATCTCGCGACAAACTGTTTATAAGTGGGAATCGGGCATTACATATCCCGATATTGACGTGCTTTGCAAAATTGCGGAGCATCTGGGTGTTAGCACAGGCTATTTGCTTGGTGAAAGTGAGCAGATACCTACCCTTGCCGCATGCGACGAGAAAAAGAGCACGGTTTTGCGGCATTTTAAGATGTTTTCTAATATGATCGGCGGTGCTACGTTTTTGATCTTGCTTGCAGTTGGCTTGTTGGTAGTTTTTTGCGCTTGGCAAAGCACGTTTGCCCCGGTACTTGGGGTGATGTTGCTTTTGATCGGTGTTTTTGCCGCGGTGATCCTTTATGTCATTGCGGGATTGCGCCATGAAGCCTTTATCAAGGAAAATGCCGTTGCTATTTCTTTTCAAAAAGAGGAAAAAAGCAGGGAGCAACGAAGCTTTATTGCCAAGATCGCATGCGGGCTTTCCCTCATTTTCATCGGTGTGCTGCTGGTGGTCGTGCTCGGTATTCTCGAGCGTGAACGGTTGCTTTTGATCGGCGTTGGGTGTATGCTTTTGTTGATCGGTGCGGCGTGCTATCTTTTCATCACGGCAGGCATTTTAAACGAGCTGTACGCTGATCCTGTAAAGGCACTTGCTTCTGAGGAAGAAAAAAAGAGAACGCGGAGTGCCACGGATTTGGTGAGTGGCATCATTATGTCACTTGCAACCGCTGTTTTCCTGTTTTTTGGCTTTGCTTTTGGTGCGTGGCACCCCGCGTGGGTTGCCTTTCCTGTCGGCGGTGTGCTTTGCGGTTGCGCTTCCTCATTGCTCGAGCTGTGCGGTGTAGGCAAGTCCGAGAACGGGGAAGAAGAAAGCGAAAAATGATGCGTTGGGGCAGGGTTATTTAACATTGCACAAATAGCAAAAAAGGAAAAATGAAAAGAAGGGGCTGATTCATTTAGCGCCGAACAAAAACACACGAAAAGAAAATAAAAGGAAAACCGCTTTTTCTGTCACAAAAATGGCAGGGAAAGCGGTTTTTAGGTAGAAATTCTTACGAATTTCAATTTTTATGTGTGT
>JAFVOQ010000051.1 GCA_017505785.1 Clostridia bacterium | reverse complement strand
TATATTCAAATTTGTTCATTGTCAGCAATGTTTATTACTGTTTTTTCTTGCTTGATGGCATACTGAACTGTCTGCCAGGCACCGCCTTTCTCACGCTCAATACAGCAGAGGATAAGGTCGGCACGATCAACCATTTCACGGTTTCGGATTTGGATAGCGGCTTTCGGGTGTGCCACCGATGCAACGTGAGAGATTTCAATTTCAGAATAATATTCCTCATAATATTCCACGTTGTTGAGATAATCTGCCTTCGGATAAGGCAATACTAAAATGAGGGAGCTGTTATCATCCCTATACCGTTTGCGAACTCGTAGCACCGCTGACGATGCAAATTGATCAAATTCACCGTTACGCCCAACAAGAAAATCCACGTATTCCTTTTCACCAAGCAATCGGTAGATCTCCTCTTCCAATCGTTCCTCAATCTTGAACGGGTCGTTAATTTCTCTGTGGCCGAAAAAGGCTACAGTAAAAATATCAAGCATTACACCACTCCTAAAAAATACCCACCGAACCGATACGTCCGATGGGTTATCCTGCAATGACTCGGCTATCTCTTTAATCAGCTCCAACGGAACCAACGGACTTACACCGCAAAGGGATTGGATATACCTCACCGCAAGGCGGACACCGAAAAATATGTGTGTATAGCGGTCATTCGGGATCGGTTATAGGTTTATTTCCGTTATTTTTGCTATTATAACATATATAAACCAATATTGCAACACCTTTGCCGTCTGACATCCAATAGTTTTGCCGCCCGTATGGGTTACAATATAATAAAGGCGGTGAGATTATGGACGAAAAGGATTTTGCTTTGCGGTTGGCACAACTGCGAGAAAAGAAAAATGTATCCGCACGGGAAATGAGTTTAGCGATTGGACAGAACCCCGGCTATATTAACAATATTGAGTCGGGAAAGTCTTTGCCATCCTTACCGGGTGTATTCTATATCTGCGATTACTTGGGAATTTCGGTAAGCGAGTTTTTCGATCTCGATACCAAAAACCCCACCAAGCTCGATGCAATTATTAGTGACCTTAAAAAGTTAGATGACGCTCAGCTTGAAAATATCGCCAATCTCGTAAAAGGCTTGACCAACAAGTAAATATGTAACCCAAAGATGCCACCCGTGAGGGCGGCATCTTTTTTAATATGCGGGGATACCGTAACCGAGGATTTCGTAATGCCCGATGGCGTATTCTCTTGTGCGAACACTATCACCGGAATTGCCTTCCACGGTATAGACCTTTCCGTTCTCGACCTTTTGAACGATGCCCGTATGGTCGGAAAGTCCGTCCTGCGGACCCGACGTACCATCGGGAGAGTCCCAATCGAAGAAGATAATCATACCTGCCACCGGCTCGGCTGAACCGTCAAGCCATTGTCCACGGTCTTTGAACCAATCCACACCGTTTACGCATCCTGCGTATTTGGGAATGATACCGTCATCAATATATCCGCACTCGTTGGCACACCAAGAAACAAAGCAGGCGCACCACTCCACACGGGAGCCGAAGCCGTACCAACTCCAATACGGTTGACCGCCCACTTCACCGATTTGGGAAAGTGCCACGGACACGATCTGCGTATCGCTTGTGCTGATGCCGTAGAGCACCGCCGCCCACAAGGATTTGTTATCCGCGGAAAGCAACTCATTAAGCTGCTTCTTTTGGTCGGCGTTAAAGCCAAACTGTGTTGCCATTTCGTCGGCGGTCTTATGGGTTACGGTAATATACAGATAGGTGCGGGTTACTGTCGTTTCGGTCTGCACGATATTTCCGTGACCGTCATCGGTTTCGGTTATCACCGTTTCGGTCTTGGTTTCGGTGCGGGAGGATATGGCGTTCATCTGCCAAAATATATCCTTTAGGATTGCTTTTTTAGAGTCATCCATCGTAGCAACCTCTTGGGCATTGTCGGGGTCGGTGGTGGTTTTTACCGCATATACCGACAACACCTCTGCCCATACCGCACGGGAGCCGGACATTTCCAAAACATCGTAGGTGATATTATTCTTGGTGGTTTCGATTTGCGTTTGGTACTCGGTGTTTATTTCCTGTACTACCGTTTGCATAGACTGACCGCTACCTGTGTCCTCACTTGAAAAGAAAATGCCGAAGCAAGAACCGACGATAAGGGCAATCAAGCATATAACAATGATAACGACCACCGCAACCCAACCACCTGCAGCAATAGCGGCGGCTATTGCCTTAACTGCCGCTATTGCCAACTTAACAGCGGCAACAATGGCTTTGACCGCAACCTTGATAGCAACGATGGTTGCTTTAACTGCCGCTTTCGCCGCAGCAGCCGCCGCTTTTGCGGCTTTTGCCGTGGCTTGGGCAGTAACCTTTGCCGCCTTTGCGGTTGTCTGCGCCGTTTTAACAGCAACTTTGCCTGTGGCTTTTGCGGTCTTGACGGTATTCTGAGCCGTCTTGACCGTACCTTTACCTGCGGTTTGTGCGGTTTTGACCGTGCCTTTGCCCGTAGCCTTGACCGTCTTTGCCGTCTGCTGAGTGGTGTTCTTTGCCGCCTTTGCAGTTTTGCTTGCCGCTTTTTTCGGCTTGTTGGTCTTTTTCAGGTCTTTGAGCTTGTTATAATTCTCTTTGACCTTTTCTACATTGCGCTTGGCATCACGAATACCGTTTTTACCTCGTTTGTTAAATTGGTGAACGCCCTCGGCGGTAGCAATTTCTACCGCCGATTCTACACGGTTGGCTCCGTATTCCTGTGCGCTGACCTCATTGCCGTTTACGCTCTGCTCGGCGGCATCCTTGGTTCTGACGGTGGCAGACTTCATACGCTCGGTCGCAACGGCGGAACGGTCAAGGGTCTTGACCGTTCCTTTTACAACATCCCTTGTTTTAATGTCTGCCATAGGCGGTTACCTCCTTATCTTGCCTGCTCAGTAATCTTGGGAGCATCCTTGGCTTTGCTTTCTGCTTTGAGCCGTTTCAGATCGGACTTGACCGATTTTCTTTCCTCATAGCTGTCACGCAAGGACTTGGACTTTTCCTCGGCACTATGCTCCATACCGGTGAATTTCTCCGCCGTCTTTTGCAAAAAGATTTGGAGCTTTGCCAAAATGCCCTTATCTGCTTTCAGCTCCTCGTTTTCCTTGATCGGCTTGCCGATGAGCGCACGACCCGCATTTTTAAGGTGCGTTCCTACGTCGTGCAATTCATTACGGACGGTTTCAAGGTTGGAAACACTCTTGCCCAGGGACTCTGCCGCACGGTGAAAACCGTTTTTGAGCATATCAAGGGCAGACGGGATTTTCATAGCGTTTACGGCGGTAACAAGTGCGTCCTTGCCTTTTTCCTTGAAGGCTCGGAGGGCATCTTTCGCAGACTTAATAAGATTGTTCTTGCAGGACACCACCATTTGGCTTGCCTGTTGGATCTTCTC
>JAFVOQ010000001.1 GCA_017505785.1 Clostridia bacterium | reverse complement strand
TACAGGCTATACAGCGGAACGTATAATCCCACCATCACATTTGGGGCAGACGGTGTTGCAGGTCTTGGTGAGGCAAGTACCCCTGAAGAAGTATGGGCAGAGGCACAGGCATTTAGGGATGGTCTTACAAACGTATATAGCACAGATGCTCTTTCCTACGGAGATAATTATTTCATTGGATTTAATGGCAGCAAAGGCGCGTATGGGTATGATTACTCTACCGGAACGCAAACAAGTAAAATATACAATGGCGAAGGCTATCTCCTGTGGCGCGGCAATTTCTTCTCCTCTTTTAATCTGCCGTAGGCAAGAGAGAACAATCTCACGAGGATCTCATTCCCGATATTCCGGGCGATGAGATTGAAAGGAAATGGTTTCATGGGTTTTGAAGCGACAAAATTCATACGATAAACCAAATAGAGTTCAACTCATGTAAAAAAGCACCCGTAAGGGTGCTTTTTTACATACACAGTATCGCTTTAGCGCATACTACTCTTAGCAATAGCCGAAGGGAGCCGAACACAACAGCCTCACGGCAACACTTTTTTGTATCTCTTGCCGTGCCAAGACTGACAAAGTAACACTTTGTTTCGTCTTTGCGCAACAAAATCTACTAAAAAATTATTTGCCGAGAGGTGCGGAGCAGTATTTGCAAAACAAAAATTTGCTCCGGCAAGAGAAAAACGCGCGGGCATATGCGGATATGGCAAGAGCTTTTCTCGCCGGCGGGGTGAATTTTTGTTTGTAAAGACCTGTCGGGTTCGACTCCCTTCGGCTATAGGAGGTAAATGATGCAAAATCTAAAAGAAAATTATCATGAGAACGTACGGCTGTTTGAAGAAACGCTCCGCGTAAAGGAAAATTTTGACGTTATCAAAAAGGTGTTAAAGATAGGGCAAGATGAGCTCACTTTGTTTTATATTGACGGCCTGATTAAGGACGGCGCGATGCAAAAGCTATTTATTTATTTGTTATCTTTAAAAGAGCTGCCGTCTGATGCCACCGCATTTTTGGAAAGCAACATGCCGTATGTGGAGTGTGACGTCACCGGCAACGCGGAACTTATGTTCCAAATGATCCTGTCGGGAGCAACGGTGCTGTTTGCAAGCACGTTTGGTGCCGAGGGGTTAGTGATCGATGCGCGCACCTATCCTGCGCGCGAAACGGCAGAGCCAGAAAACGACCGTGTTATGCGCGGACCGCGCGACGGATTTGTAGAAACGCTTGTATTTAACACAGCACTGATCCGCCGCCGTATTCGTGACGTGGCGCTTACCATGCACTATACCACCATGGGCAAGGCATCCAAAAGCGATATCGTGATCTGTTATATGAAGGATCGCGCCGATCCCAAGTTAGTGAAATATATTAAGGATAAAATTTCCAGCATTAAAACCGATGCGCTTACCATGGGGCACGAATCGCTTGCCGAAACACTGATCCAATCGCGGTGGTATAACCCCTTTCCCAAAATTCGCTATACCGAACGCCCCGATGTTGCCGCAGCACATCTTTTAGAGGGAAGTGTAATCGTGCTGATCGATAATTCGCCCGCGGCTATGATCCTTCCCACCGCAATTTTTGATTTTTTGCAGGAGAGCAGTGACTTTTATTTGCCGCCCTTAACGGGCACTTACCTGCGCGCCGTGCGTCACGCTGAGTTTTGGCTTACACTGTTTATGACACCTGTTTGGTTCCTTGGCGTGCTAAACCCGCAATATGTGCCCGAATGGCTCTCCTTTGCCTTACCCGAAAACAGGGGGAAGCTGCCGATCTATTTGCAGCTTCTGCTTGCCGAATTTGTGATCGACGGGCTGCGCATGGCATCGATGAACACGCCCGACATGCTTGCCAATTCTTTATCCGTGGTGGGCGGCTTGATACTCGGAGATTTTGCGGTTGACGTGGGGTGGCTTATTCCCGAGGTGATTCTATATATGGCATTTGTCGCCATTGCCAACTTTACGCAAACAAGCTTTGAATTAGGATACGCGCTTAAATTCATGCGTATACTGCTGCTCACACTTACGGCATTCTTCAATATTTGGGGATTTGTGATAGGTGTGTTTTTAATCATTGTCTTAATTGTTTCCAACAAGACCGTAAACGGCGGTCATAGCTATCTTTACCCGCTGATCCCGTTTTCGGCAAAGGCTCTCCTTTCGCTTTTTGTGAGAAGGAAAAAGCAATCTTGACTTTGCTGCCATGCCGTGCTATACTGTATAAAGCATGAAAAGTGGGGTGACGGTATGCAAAAAACGCTAAAAAGCAAAAATGTGAGTGTTACGGTAGCAGGTGTTGTTGTAATCACGCTGGCACTGATCATTATATTTTTTACCATTTTTATGCCACTGCTGCGAGAGAACAGGATATTGCGTGAGCGTGTGGAGCTTTTTTTAACGGCGGAATATGAACGCATGCTACTCTCTGACCCCCTCATGGAGTCACAGAGTGGAATTACAGATCGCGGCGTGCAGGTCATGCTCACGGGTGATGAAGTGCGCTTGCTGCGCGAGAAGCTTGCGGCTGTGAATGAGGCGGGCTTTGCCAATGCCGATAACGTTGATATGATTGAGGGAGCTTGGGATACAAAATGGCAAATACGAACCATGGCAGGGGAGTATGAGTCGCTGTATTTTACAGAAAGTGGGATCTACTTTTACGCCGACGGCACTGGCTTTTGCTTTGAACCGAAGGATCTTACCGCATACGATGTGTTTTATACCTGCATGCGAGAAATGCTGCTCGCCAAATAATGTCCACCCGTCGGTGTGTCTAAAACGACAAATACCGACGGGTTCTTTTTGTTTAAAAGCATAGTGCAACAGAAAGCATATCTAAAATTTGGTAAAAACAGAGAAATTAAATGCAAATGATTGACAGTGATTGTAAATATTGATATAATAAATGAGTAATATGGTATAACCATGTTAGCAATCCCCTACAAAGGAGAATGAATATGAAAAAACAAACGCGTTTTATCCTGTTTGCGTTTTTGGTGGTTCTGTTGCTTGCGGCAACCGTTGTTGTGGCATCGGCTACGGATGTATACGACCAGACAACGCTTCAAAATGCAGTAAGCAGCGGCGCAACAGGCGGTGATGTCATCACTATAACCAATGACATAACAATTTCTGGTGACATTACGTTCGAAAGAGCTGCAACCTACACGGTGCAGGCAGAACCCGGCGTTACCGTTACGCTGGAGGATGGATGCTTCTTGATCACCGCCGGCAACGTAACCTTTAGCGGCGGCACCTATATTGCCGAGGGCAATGTTTTGTTTGATATTGCCTTGCGCGCGGATAAGGGAGAAGGATTTGCGATTACGGGTGGCACGTACATACTTGCGGGTGATGAAAGAAAAGGCGGTGCGCTTCTGCGCACGGCTATTGGTGCAACCGAGGAGGTAGCCGATGAATGGTTTGCCGATCCTACCGATGTCCTCTATATTAACGACGTGGTTATTCAGCTTTCGGGCGGTGTGCTTGTTGATCAGCGCAAGGCAACCATGAGCATTATCGATGCTACCGTTAGCAACGCAGGTGTAGAGATTGGTAATAACGCAGTTTTGCTTTCCCGCTACGCCAAGAACTATATCGTGGATATCAACAATGAGCGCAGTGAGGCAGGCGAGGATATCCCGTTTGCACAAAACACCGTGCTCGTTCAATACAAGGGTTCTAATTATCATTGCTACAAGGCGTATGAGGGCGATGCCAATACCGCGTATTCTCCCGAGATGACCGAGGGCGCATCTGTTGCTCTTGTGGATAACGAGCCCGGTCTTCTGTTTTGCTCTACTGTGCCGAGCTCGGTTGTAGAGGCTTTGACTGCTAAGGATTATGTCCTTGATCAGGATTACTTTTTGGGCACACTGATCGCCCCTGCCGATTACGTTGTAGCTGCAGGCGGCTTTACCCACGATAAGCTTAAAACGTGGGGTAAAGCGAATAGTGTTGACCCGTATTGCGTGGATATCCAAGCAAAAGAGAGTATTATACGCCAAAAGGACGGCAGCATCGACTTTAACGGTGGCTTAATATATCTGAATAGCTGTGAGCGTGCATACGCCGCAGTATCCTACGTGTGTGTGAATGGTACGTATTATTACAGCACCTACGACGTGACGGAAAATGCGCACACTATGGCATATATTTCCAAATTAGCGTATACGGATTACTCATCTGTAGCGACCGAGGATTATCCGTACAACTCGTTGTATGTGTCCGGCGCGTACAGTGCATATAGCAGGGAAGAGCAGCAGCTTTTGAAAACCTACTGCCAGTATAACCAAATGCTGACCACAGCTACCGTTACTCCCGCTACAGCTGTTTCCTTTGACGGTGCCGGCACCAATCTGCAAAATAAGGCAAATGCTCTTGCTTTAACACTTGGAGAATGTGGCTATACCGCCTCCGGCATGCCCCTTTTGGTGGGAACCACAGGTGAAACTGCCAAGCAAGCACTTGCCAAGGTAGAGGGCTACGGCTACTATATCGGCGTGCTCAATGGAAAAATTGTCATTGCGGGCAGTAACGATGCGCTTACCATGCTGGCGCTTTCCGTGTTTGAGGAAATTTGCGAAAAGGCAAACGGCAACGCGTTTGATCTCACCGAGATCGTTGCATCCAATGTGCCCATGGTTATGCTGAATTGGGAAACCCCTATTGTTTACCCCCACACACGCGATACCAACGCCTACAATGTGCTTCGGAAATATTATACCGGAGCAGTAAAAGGAGATATTTACTCCGGGATTGCATTTAATAATTCAGACCATTTGTATAATACCGAAGCAAACGAGTATACACTTGTTGAGTATCCGCTGTATGCCGCCATGCAGATCGGCAAAACACTTGACGGATCCAACGGCTGTAACAGCGTTTACGTGCCTGATAGCTTTGCCGTGAGTGGCAGTGCCATTCACGTGGGTCTGACCGACCTCGCGCGTAAGCTTTTGCGTGAATCCGAAAAGGACGTAGGGTATTACGGCTACTTTGTTGAGGATGGCAAGATTGTTGTTACCTCATATGATGATGCTACGCTGCGCTTGGCACTCGATACGTTCCTTGATGACCTCGGTGATTACGCCTTGGATGTTGACGGTGACGGCACGGCAGACGTTTATGCCCTTCCTGCTGATTATAAGGATGAGAAGGGATATAACAACGGATTCACCGATGCTTTTGATAGCGTTTCGGATGCTACCGGAACCGGTAACGTTGCTGAGGATGTAAAGCAGCTCATTACAGCTTACCCCCGTCCCGATACCATTGCGCTCTCGGGTGCTGTAAATGTATCCAACGGTGAGCTTGAGCTTTACTATCTGGATGCAAAATTTGCCGATTACTATCACTATTGCAAAAAGCTGAAAGAAAGCGGCTATGAAGTATACATGACTGAGCGCATGATCCAAAATAGCTATTTTGTAACGTTTGTAAACCGCAGCGCGAACAACGGCAAGGGCATTATGCTTCATGTGATGTATAATGCATACAAGCATGCTTCCACACAGCAAATTTCTACGCAGGTGGGGAGCAAGGACACCGCGCTGGATGAAATGTTTACTCCAACGCTGCGCGTCATCTCCTCTACAATAACGGATACTGTTTCTTACGTTCATCATATCCTGCCTCAAGAATTCCTTGCCAAACAGGAATATCAAAAGATTACCGATTCCAAGCTTACCGTGGTGCAGCGTTCAAGCGAGGGTAGAGGTTGCTATATTTATACGCTTGAGGATGGCTCCTTTGTTGTGGTTGACGGTGGAAATAATGCCGAAGTTAGCCAATTCTACAACGTATTAAAGGAGTTGCATTATGAAGCGCACGACGCATATCCCTCATCCGCAAATCCCATTCGCATTGCTGCATGGTATCTCACGCACGGGCACGGCGATCACGTGGGACTGTTAACCGGCTTTGCCTCATATTTAAAAAGCAGCTCTTACCCTGTTGTGCTTGACGGTATTATCACCAATTTCCCCTCAAACGATGAGATCTACGACGCACACTCGATCAATCAAGGTACACTTAATAAGATCGGTACCACAAGCTGGTTTAAGGGCACCTCGGAAGGTACAGGTGTGTACGTGCCCTATTACAACGTGCACACGGGTCAGCGCTTCTATATTGGAAATCTCGAATTTGAGGTCATGTACACCCCCGAGGATATCCATCCCTGGGCAACCACAACCTTTAACGATGCCTGCACTGTGATGCGCTTGACTGTGCATGCACATGACGTGGAGAAGAACGGTACTGTTAACGCAAATACTACGGTATCCTCCAAGGTAAGTACTATGGCGCTTGGCGATATCTACCCGCGCACCTCAAAGTCTTTGCGTGCCACCTTCGGCAGCTACCTTGAATCCGAGATCATGATGATTGCGCATCACGGCTCGGGCGGCGAGGGAGCGTTGCATCAGCTCATCAATCCGCAGATCATTTTGTGGCAAAATACAGCTGAAGCCATGAGCAGTCAAATCTCGGTTAGTAGCACACAGATATACAAGAATGAAAATCGGGAGATGATTACCTACAAATACGCCCGTTGGCGCTACATTATCTCAAGCTACAGGCTATACAGCGGAACGTATAATCCCACCATCACATTTGGGGCAGACGGTGTTGCAGGTCTTGGTGAGGCAAGTACCCCTGAAGAAGTATGGGCAGAGGCACAGGCATTTAGGGAT
>JAFVOQ010000050.1 GCA_017505785.1 Clostridia bacterium | reverse complement strand
TTATGAAACGAACGTTATGGAATATTACACTTGCTTCCATTCTAACATTGGTTGCTTATATTGCGTTACATGCCATCTGGGGTGCAATATTAAACGAATTTGAAAATCCTATGTTAGAATCATTTTTAACTGCCCTCATGACAACAATTATATATGGCTTCTTGATGCTATACACCTCAAAAATCAGAAAATCCGTTGGTGAAGATGAGGTGCTGTCCGATTATAAAGACAAAAAATACACTTCACTTGTAGATGATCTCAAGCTGATAATAAAACGTGAAGCTAAGGCGCTTATTTGTGTTGCTGCGATCGTTTTGATCTGTTTTGTACTGAACACATTTGATCGTTTGGTGTTTGAAAAGAAAACCATTGTTTCGTTTCCCGCCTTCTTCTTTGCTCCGATGTGCTTGTTCGCTAATTTCATCAAGATCCCTTTTGTGGGTTATGTGTTAAGTGCCGTGAGTGATTGCCTTGTGTACATTATTTTTCTCTTGATCTACCGCAAGAAGAAGTACAATTATTGGATGCATAACAAAGGATAAGAAAAGCACACTCTTGCAAAAATCGACCCCCCGTGCGAAAAAAATCGCACGGGGTGCTTTGTTTTTATGTTTCTTATTTTTGTTCCTGTGCCTCTGTCTGCGCCAAGCGCTCTACCCTTGCTCTTTCCTTCAAAAGGATCACAAGCGGCACAGCAGCGCCTGCCATTGTTTTTTGCCGCAAAAAGTGGGGCGAAGCCCTCCCTCTTGTCCATTTACAAGTTTATTCAATTTATGGCATAATGCTGTTCTGTTTACAATTCAATCAATTTATGGTATGATAAAATCAAACAAACTTTTGGAGGCTCCCTATGAGAAGATATTTCACGTTGCCAAACGTCATTTATTTCGTTTTGTTCAGTATTTTGCTCAACAGTTATATGCTCATAAAAACTTCTCCGTATCTTCTCATATTGATCATACCTGTGTTTGTTTTACTGAATATGCTGGCGGGCATAAGACCTGCAGGTACGAAAAGCATACGCATCAAGCTGTGCAATCACGGCGCTACGCTCCTTGCATTATTTATCTTCTCTTTAATCCCCTCTCTCATTTGGCACATTATACTTGCTGTACAAACGCTCCCCGAGGCGCATATGGATCTCATCTTCAGCGCGCTGTTTTGCATACTTTTGTCAGCCCTGCTTTTCTCAAACGGCATCATATGTGTATACTGCACCTCATCGCAAATGGGGATAAAGTGGCGCGTGATCGGCATTGTTTGCGGTATGATACCGATCCTCAATTTGATGGTTCTCACAAAGATCATCCGCGTCACGTCAAATGAGGTTGATTTTGAAATTCAAAAGGAACGCGTTTCCACCGCCCCCGCTCTCGCTACCATTTGTCAAACAAAGTATCCTATCGTACTTATCCACGGCATATTCTTTCGTGACAATAAGTTGTTTAATTATTGGGGGAGAATTCCGCAAACGCTCAAATTACACGGTGCTACCATATACTATGGGCAGCATCAGTCTGCACTGACCGTGAAAGAAAGCGCAAGAGAGCTTACTGCAAGAATAAAACTGATCACAGAGCGCTCAGGTTGCCAAAAGGTAAATATCATAGCACATTCAAAGGGCGGGCTTGACTGCCGTTATGCCATATCGGAATTTGGGCTTGCTCCCTATGTAGCATCCTTAACAACGATCAACACGCCACACAGGGGCTGCGTATTTGCAGAAAGACTTTTATACGCGGCAACCGAAAAAACAAAAAATAACATAGCAAACGCCTACAACGCCACCTTTCGGGCGCTTGGAGATGAAACGCCGGATTTTTTGGCGGCAGTAACTGATCTCACGGCAAGTTCCTGTAAGGAAATGAACGAAAGGCTTTCTTTCCCCAACGGAATATACGCACAGAGCGTTGGCTCTGTTATGAGCCACCCGAGAAAAGGGCGGTTTCCCCTCAATTTGACTTATCGCTACGTCAAAGGCTTTGATGGCGAAAACGATGGTCTGGTTGGTGAAAGTTCGTTTGCTTGGGGAGAAAAATATACGCTACTTCGCACCGACGGCAAACGCGGTATATCGCACGGAGATATGATCGACCTCAACCGTGAAAACATCAAGGACTTTGACATTCGTGCCTTTTATACCGAGCTTGTAAGTGACCTTCGCGAGCGCGGACTTTAACACTTTTAAAACACAAAATATTTCTCAAAGGACTATTTTAAACTTGTATTAACAGAACCCCCGTGCGGCAACCGCACGGGGGTTCTTATTATGCTTATTTTTTTTGTTCTTTTGTTTCTGCCATAGCAAGACGCTCTGCTTTCGCTCTTTCCTTTAAAAGGATCACAAGCGGCAAAAGCACCCCGCCCACGATATTGCCAAGCACGCTCATAACGATATATCCAACAACGCGCCAGGAGACCTCGCCGAGAAAATAAAAATACAGCATATTGGCAACCGAGTGATCAAAGCCACAAAAGGCAAACACGACCACGGGGAAAAGCACCTCGATAGAAGCACTTAAATTTTTCTTGGGAGCATATTTCGATGCCCACACAGAAAGCGTAATGAGCCAGCCGCAAAGGATCGCGGAGCAAAAGGACTTTACCGCCCAGTGATCAGCCGCCAGCTTTGCCGCAACGGTTGCTTTTCCCTGCGCCACTACGGGAGTGGCAAGGGGGGAGTTATACACCAGCACAGCAACTAGCGCCACACCGATGATGTTACCGAAGAAACAAAGCGGCAAGCGCCACATGCTCTTCATGCCCATTTTGGGAATATCCGCCACCATACCTGTAAACAGCTTCATGCCGTAAGTTACGATCGCATAAATACCAAGCGAAAAAAGAACTGCGCCAATCAGTTTACCCCAAACGCCCAGCAGACTGTTTGCAAGCAACGATGCCGTGCCGCCAATGCCGATCATAAAGCCCGACAGCACCGCCATAAGGAAGAAAACCGCCAGTTCTTTTTTTGTCATATCCATTGTTTCTCTCATCTGTCTAAATACTCCTTAAAAAACAACTGCCTTTGATTATAGCGCAAACACACCGAAAAAGCAATAGATATTTTAGAATATTTGTATTTTGATCTTTTATGTAAAAGAAAAGGAGCCTTTGCTTCCGCTTCGGCTCCTTTTGTGATCATTCATCCGTATTTTTGCCGTCAAGGATCTTAGCAAAGAATTTGGCTGCATCACCGCGGGAAAGCTCACCCATAGGTGAAAGGGTGCCGTCCGCCATGGTGCTGATATAGCCGCCCTCATAAATGGCATATAGCGCATCTGCCACGTCAACGGGTATTGCATCAAAATCCTCTACCGTTTCATAATATCCGGGGGCTGAGAGCGACAGTACCTTTGCCGCAATTTCGGCAGCCTCGGCGCGCGTAATGGCATCGTTGGGGCGGAAGCTTTCCGCATCGCCAAGCCAGCCCTGCTCCTTAGCATACTTAATTGCACCCTTCATGGGTGTGGGAATATCGTTGTCATCAGCATATCCTGTACTTGTCGCATCGGGTGCTTTTATTTCGGCGGCATCAAGTAAAATTGCCACAAACGCAGCACGTGTCAGGGATTTTTGCGGATGGAAGTAATGTTTTCCGCCGATCTCCTCGCCACTAAGCAGCCCCTTTTCACTCACGTGCAGGGCGTGGGTATGGTTTGCGTGTCCCTGCATATCGGTAAAGGTATACTCGCTTACGAGCTCGCGCACCGTAATATTGACCACCGCCTCGGGCGCAAAAGCCCCGTTTTGATCCTGCACGCGCCAAGTAAACGCATCGCTACCGTAGTAGCCCTCCTTGGGCGTATAGGTAAACGCACCCGTGGCACTATCAAGCAAAACCGTACCGTTTTGGGGGTAATCGCAAATTTCAAAGGTCAAGACATCCCCCTCCGGATCCTTTGCTGTCAGCACGCCCGAGAGTGCTAACGTTTCGTGTGTAGAAACCGCTGTTGCGCTTTTTGTACCGGTAGGGCAACAATTCACGGTATCGGTTACCGTCATGTGGCACGTAAGCGCATATCCCGCAGCCCCACCTTCGGTTTCGGGCACAAAGGAAAAGCTGCTGTTTTTCACCCCGTCATTGGGGGTAAAGCACAAATATGACAGTGTTTCGCGTGGAATGCTCTGCCCCACCGACACCTCGCCGTAGCCAAGCTTGAGCACTCCCTCGGTTACAGGCGGCAGTGCCGTGATCGTCACGCGCTCCACCGAGCCGCCGCCAAGCGTACCGTCAAACCATTCTGCCGTAAAGGTTACGGGTTGCCCCGCCACCGCAGAGGCTGCAAGATACGCATCATCCGCAAAATGCTGCAGCCCCGCGCTTACCACAAGACTTTCCGGCTCCCGTTTGCCCCACAGTGCCCACGCACCAACCAATGCACCTGCACAAAGCACCCCGCAAAGCGAAAGTACCAATACCCTTCTTTTTCCGCCTAATTTTAAAAGCTTCATGATCGCATCCCCCTATGCTTTTTTGCCACTATATCCTATGTGCAAGGGCGCGACAATATAACTTTCAAGCCGAACTGCACTTTGGAGAACGACATTAGGCAAAAGAAAGGCTCTCATTGCATAAGATAATTTTGCAAGTTTTACGCTTTGAACTTGCACACACCACTTGACAAAATGATTTTATCTATGATAAAATAACAGTGTTATCTTGTTTTCGACAAGAAATTTCATATTTTCTTAATTTTGGAGGAAAAAATCAATGGCAAACATGACCCGTGCCGAAGTGAAGGCTTACATCGAAGGCGTTGTAGAGCAGGTAAAGCAGCGCAACCCCGGCGAGGTTGAATTTCACCAGACCGTAAGCGAGGTGCTCGAGTCCCTCGAGCCCGTTTTGGCAAAGAGCCCCGAATTTATTGAGAAGGGCATCATCGATCTTATCGTAGAGCCCGAGCGCGTGATCAAATTCCGTGTTCCGTGGGTTGACGATCAGGGCGTTACCCGTGTAAACCGCGGCTACCGTGTACAGTTCAACAGTGCAATCGGTCCTTACAAGGGCGGCCTGCGCTTCCACCCCACTGTAAACGAGAGCATTATGAAATTCCTCGGCTTTGAGCAGACCTTTAAGAACTCCCTCACTTCCCTGCCCATGGGCGGCGGTAAGGGCGGCTCTGACTTTGACCCCCAGGGCAAGTCTGATGCAGAGGTTATGCGCTTCTGCCAGAGCTTCATGACCGAGCTTCAAAAATACATCGGTGCAAATACCGACGTGCCTGCAGGCGACATCGGCGTTGGTGCACGCGAGATCGGCTACCTCTTCGGTCAGTACAAGCGTCTGCGTGACGAGTTCACCGGCGTGCTTACCGGTAAGGGCATGCCCTACGGCGGCTCTATCCTGCGTCCTGAGGCAACCGGCTTCGGTGCTGTTTACTACGCAGTGGATATGCTGAACTACTTCGGCGACGATATCAAGGGCAAGACCTTTGCTATCTCGGGCTTCGGCAACGTTGCTTGGGGTGCTGTAAAGAAGATCAACGAGCTTGGCGGCAAGGTGCTGACCATTTCGGGTCCCGACGGCTACATTTACGATCCCAACGGCGTTTCCACCGATGAGAAGATCGACTTTATGCTTGAGATGCGCGCTTCCTGCCGCAACCGCGTACAGGATTACGCAGATAAGTTTGGCGTAGAGTTCTTCCCCAAAGAGAAGCCCTGGGGCGTTAAGGCAGACATCATGATGCCCTGTGCTACCCAAAACGAGGTTGGCATGCCCGAGGCTGAAAAGATGGTTGCAAACGGCCTTAAGTACTACGTTGAGGTTGCCAACATGCCCACCACCAACGAGGCAATTGCATACCTCAAGGCAAACGGCGTTATCGTTGCTCCCTCCAAGGCAGTAAATGCCGGCGGCGTTTCGGTTTCCGGTCTTGAAATGTCCCAGAACTCGATGCGTTACAGCTGGACCGCCGAAGAGGTTGACGAGAAGCTGCATATGATCATGCACAACATCTTCAAGGCTTCCATTGACGCCGCACACGAGTACGACCTTGGTGACGACCTTGTAGCAGGCGCAAATATCGCAGGCTTCCTTAAGGTTGCACGTGCAATGCTCGCCTTTGGCGTTTGCTAATTTCCCAAAACAACAATTTTTCTCGTATAAATTCCGGCATGCAAAAAAAATTCTCTGTTCTAAAAAGGAGATCGCTATGTATCGTATTGTAAAGAGAAAGCCACTCAATCCCACCGTCACTCTGCTTGAGGTTGAGGCCCCCCTCGTTGCCAAAAAGGCAAAGCCCGGGCAGTTCATCATTTTGCGTGTTGACGAAAAAGGTGAGCGTATCCCCCTTACCATTGCTGACAGCAATAAGGAAGCGGGCACCGTAACTATTATCTTTCAAGTAGTAGGTGGCACCACCGAAAAGCTGAATCACGTAAAACAGGGCGGCTATATCGCCGATTTCGTGGGTCCGCTTGGCCGTGCGACCGAGATCGAGGGGTTGAAAAAGGTTGCTGTCGTTGGCGGCGGCGTTGGCTCTGCCATTGCGTATCCTGTTGCCAAGGCTCTCCACGAGGCAGGTGCCGAGGTACACGCTATTGTTGGATTTAGAACCAAGGATCTCGTTATCCTTGAGGATGAATTTCGCCAAAACAGCTCACGCTTTGTGCTGATGAGCGACGACGGCTCAACGGGCGAAAAGGGTCTTGTAACCGATGCCCTTAAAAAGCTGATCGACAGCGGTGAGCAATACGATGAGGTCATCACGATCGGCCCGCTTGTGATGATGAAATTTGTCAGCCTTCTCACGAAGCAATACGGCATTAAGACCGTTGCCAGCATGAACCCCGTTATGATCGACGGCACGGGCATGTGCGGCGGTTGCCGCCTCAGCGTGGGCGGAAAAACCAAGTTTGCTTGCGTTGACGGCCCCGAATTTGATGCACATGAGATCGACTTTGACGAGGCGATCGAGCGCTCGTCGATGTATCACGCATTCGAGCGCCACCGTCACGAAGAAACCTGCAATCTTTTTCTTGGGGAGGACAGATAAATGCCGAACATGTCGTTAAAGAAAAATGAGATGCCTACGCAGGACCCCAAGGTTCGCGCGCACAATTTTGATGAGGTAGCACTTGGGTACACTGCCGAGCAGGCAATGGATGAAGCCGCAAGATGCCTCAACTGCAAAAAGCCCCTTTGCGTCATGGGCTGCCCTGTTTCGATCAACATTCCCGCCTTTCTTTCAAAGGCTGCGAAGGGTGATTTTGAGGGCGCATACGAAACCATTTCTCTCCAAAGCTCCCTGCCCGCAGTTTGCGGTCGCGTATGCCCACAGGAGAACCAATGTGAGGGTAAATGCGTGCGCGGCATTAAGGGCGAGCCTGTTGGCATCGGTCGCGTAGAGCGCTTTGTTGCAGATTACCACAATGCCAAAAAGGATAAGGAGATCGCAAAGCCTACCCAGAACGGCCATCGCGTAGCGGTGGTGGGGTCCGGCCCCTCCGGTCTTACCTGTGCCGGCGACCTTGCCAAAAAGGGCTACGCCGTTACGGTTTTTGAGGCGTTCCACATCGCCGGCGGCGTGCTGGTTTACGGTATTCCCGAATTCCGTTTGCCGAAGGCAATCGTTGCAAACGAGATCGAGGGCTTGAAGGCACTTGGCGTTGAGATCGCCACCAACGTGGTGATCGGCAAGACCCTTTCGGTCGAGGAGCTCATGGACGAGGGCTATGAGGCGATCTTTATCGGCTCCGGCGCGGGACTGCCTCGCTTTATGAATATCCCGGGTGAAAACCTCAAGGGTGTTTATTCCGCAAACGAGTATCTAACGCGCGTGAATTTGATGAAGGCTTACTTGGAAGACGGCGAAACGCCCGTAATGAAGGGCGGTAAGGTTGCCGTTGTCGGCGGCGGTAACGTGGCAATGGATGCCGCGCGCACTGCACTGCGTCTTGGCGCAGAAAAGGTCTACATTGTATACCGTCGCTCCATGGAGGAGCTTCCCGCACGTCGCGAGGAGGTTGAGCATGCAATGGAGGAAGGCATTGAATTCCTGCTGCTCAACAATCCTGTTGAGATCGTGGGCTACCGCAACGAAGCAGACAAACGTGACCCGAAAAACGGTTTTGTTACGGGTATGCGCTGCATCAAAATGGAGCTTGGCGAGCCCGATGAAAAGGGTCGCCGTCGCCCCGTGGAAATTCCCGGCAGTGAATATTTGCTCGATGTAGATACCGTCATTATGTCGATCGGCACCTCTCCCAACCCCCTGATCAAGGATACCACCAACGGACTCGAGATCAACCGCTGGGGCGGTATTGTGGTTGACGAGGCAACGGGCAGAACCAGCCTGGAGGGCGTGTATGCCGGCGGCGATGCCGTAACAGGCGCAGCTACCGTTATTCTCGCCATGGGTGCAGGCAAAACTGCCGCCACGGCAATTGATGAATATCTGTCAAGCAAATCATAAAATAACAAAAAGCTCGCAAGCATGGCTTGCGAGCTTTTTGTAATGTAAAGCACAAGGCGGCGGGTGTTCCCCGCCGCCCTTATATCATTTAGCCGTTCAGCATGGAAACGACCACGTACATTGCAACCACCAAAATACCGAAGAGAATGGCAGCTACCGTTGTAGCACGCGCAAGGATCTTATCCCTGCTCTTGCCCTTGCCCTTACCGTAGTAAGTATCAGCACCGCCGGTAATCGTACCGGAAAGCTTTTTGTCCTTGTCTTGCTGCATCAAAACAACAACGATCAAAAACAGAGCAAGAACCATTAACACAATACCCATAACGAGTTCAATAGGATTCATTTTCAAACCTCCGAAAATATTCAAAATCAAGCGCCAAAGGCGACGCAAATATACATAGCCCTACTATTGTAACACAACTTTTTTAAAAAAGCAAGAGCTATTTGCAATTTTTTCTTATTTTATGCTTGTTTTGTAATTTTTCATATTTCTATCGGTAAAATCGGTAAAAAAAACAAATTTTCACTTTACAATATTTTGTATTTATGTTATTATGTATATGTAATGCAATATGGAATACAGTGTTATATCTATGAATACTTTGCTCCTTTGCATAAGACCACTATTTTCAATCCTTAAAAGGAGGAGATATCCATGAAAAGAAAGTTCAAGACCATGGACGGCAACACCGCGGCAGCGCACGTATCCTATGCGTTTACCGAGGTTGCGAGCATCTATCCTATCACCCCGTCCAGCCCTATGGCTGATTACGTTGACCAATGCTCAGCCGCAGGCCAAAAAAACATCTTCGGTACCACTGTTAAGGTGTCTGAGATGGAGTCCGAGGCAGGTGCCGCCGGCACCGTACACGGCTCACTGAACGCAGGTGCGTTAACAACCACGTATACTGCTTCCCAGGGCCTTTTGCTGATGATCCCCAACATGTATAAGATCGCGGGCGAGCTGTTGCCCTGCGTATTTCATGTTTCGGCGCGCTGCGTAGCTTCGCATGCGCTCAACATTTTCGGCGATCATTCCGACGTATATGCTTGCCGCCAAACCGGCTTTGCCATGTTGGCAGAAACCAACCCGCAGGAGGTTATGGATCTGAGTGCCGTAGCGCATTTGGCTTCCATTAAGGGCCGCGTTCCGTTTATCAACTTCTTTGATGGATTCCGCACCTCTCACGAGCTGCAAAAGATCCAGGTATGGGATTATGAGGATCTCAAGGAAATGTGTGACATGGATGCCGTTGAGGCGTTCCGCAAGCGCGCACTGAATCCCGAGCGCCCCGTCATGCGCGGCTCGCATGAAAACGGTGATATCTTCTTCCAGCACCGCGAGGCATGCAATACGTATTACGATGCGATTCCCTCCATTGTCGAAGGGTATATGCAAAAGGTCAACGAGAAATTGGGCACCGACTATCAGCTCTTTAACTACTACGGTGCACCCGATGCAGAGCGCGTGATCGTTGCTATGGGCTCTATTTGCGACGTAGCGGAGGAGGTTATCGATTACCTCACCGCAAAGGGCGAAAAGGTTGGCCTTGTAAAATGCCGCCTGTACCGTCCCTTCTGCGCGGACAAATTGGCTGCAGCGATCCCTACCACCGTTAAAAAGCTGGCTGTGCTTGACCGCACGAAGGAGCCCGGCGCTATTGGTGAGCCTCTGTATATGGATGTGGTTACCTCCTTGGCAACACAGGGACGCGGCAATATCCGCGTGATCGGCGGCCGTTACGGCCTCGGCTCTAAGGATACCCCTCCCTCCAGCGTATTCGCTGTATTTGACGAGCTGGCAAAGGATGAACCCAAGCACCGCTTCACGATCGGCATCGTAGACGATGTAACCTGCCTGTCGTTGCCCGAGAAGGCAGCACCCAACACCGCAGCAGAGGGCACGATCGAGTGCAAATTCTGGGGTCTTGGCGGTGACGGCACCGTTGGTGCTAACAAGAACTCCATTAAGATCATCGGCGACCATACCGATAAATACGTGCAGGCATACTTCCAGTATGACTCCAAAAAGACCGGCGGTATCACGATCAGCCACCTGCGCTTTGGCGACAAGCCTATCAAGAGCCCTTATTACATCAACAAGGCTGATTTCGTAGCTTGCCACAATCCCTCTTACGTGCTCAAGGGCTATAAAATGGTCAACGACGTGAAGCCCGGCGGTATCTTTATGATCAACTGCCAGTGGACCGCAGAGGAATTGGATAAGCACATGCCCGCCGAGGCAAAACGCTACATCGCCAAAAACAATATTCAGCTTTATACCATTAACGCCATTGACCTGGCTATGCAGATCGGTATGGGCAAGCGCACCAACACCATTTTGCAATCTGCCTTCTTTACGCTGGCAAATGTCATGCCGCAGGAAGAGGCTATTCAGTACATGAAGGATGCCGCTACAAAGTCCTACGCCAAGAAGGGTATGGACATTGTGGAAATGAACCATAAGGCGATCGATGCAGGTGCTACCGCGTTTGTGAAGATCGACGTACCCGCCGCATGGGCTGATGCCACGGATGCCGTTCAGGCATCTAAGGATGAGGGCGCCGCAAAGCTGGTAAAAATGGTAAATAACATCATGAAGCCCGTTGGCAAAATGGACGGCGACAGCCTGCCCGTTTCCGCCTTCGTTGACCATGCAGACGGCACCTTTGAGCAGGGCGCATCCGCTTATGAAAAGCGCGGTGTTGCCGTTATGGTTCCCGAATGGAACGCCGACACGTGTGCGAAATGTAACAAGTGCTCCTTTGTTTGCCCGCATGCCACGATCCGTCCCTTCGCTATGAACGAGGAGGAGCTGGCTGCAGCACCCGAGGCACTGAAAAAGCATCCCAAGCCTATTGTTAAGACCAACTACACCTACACGCTTGCAATTTCTCCCTTGGATTGCATGGGCTGTGGCGTTTGCGTTGGCGTGTGCCCCACCAAATCCCTGAAAATGGTACCGCAGGAAAGCCAGGCTGCACAGCAGGCGGCATTTGATTACTGCGTCGCTAAGGTAAGCGAAAAGCCCGAAACCGTTGGTAAGACTGTCATCAGCAGCCAGTTTAAGAAGCCCTTGCTTGAGTTCTCCGGCTCTTGCGCAGGCTGTGCGGAAACATCGTATGCACGCCTCATTACCCAGCTGTTTGGTGACCGTATGTATATCTCCAATGCCACTGGCTGCTCCTCCATTTGGGGCGGTCCTGCCGCAACCTCTCCCTACACCGTGAACAGCAAGGGGCACGGTCCCGCTTGGGCTAACTCCCTGTTTGAGGACAATGCAGAGCACGGCTTTGGCATGTATATGGGCCAAAAGGCAGTACGTGCTCGCTTGATCGAGGACGTGAAGGAGATCCTGAACTGCGAGAAATCCACCGCTACCGTTAAGGCGGCTTGCGAGGCTTATCTGAACACCGTGAACGACGGTGAGGCAAACACCGCCGCAGTGAAGACCTTGGTGGCTGAGCTGGAGGCCCTCAACTGTGACTGTGATGCATGCAAGGACGTGCTTGCAAACCGCGAGTTCCTTTCCAAGAAATCGGTATGGATCTTTGGTGGTGACGGCTGGGCTTACGATATCGGCTTTGGCGGTCTTGACCACGTGCTGGCATCCGGTGAGGACGTCAACGTAATGGTATTTGACACCGAGGTGTACTCCAATACGGGCGGTCAGGCTTCTAAGGCATCGAATATCGGTCAAGTAGCACAGTTTGCTGCTGCCGGTAAGGCAATTGCCAAGAAGAGCTTGGCAGAGATCGCTATGAGCTACGGCTATATCTACGTGGCACAGATCGCTATGGGTGCTGATATGAACCAAACGATCAAGGCGATCGCAGAGGCTGAAGCTTATCCGGGCCCCTCCCTCATCATCGGCTATTCTCCTTGCGAGATGCACTCTATCAAGGGCGGCATGATGAACTGCCAGCTTGAAATGAAGAAGGCTGTGGAATGTGGCTACTGGAACCTGTTCCGCTTCAACCCTGCCGCAAAGGCAGAGGGCAAGAACCCCTTCACCATGGATAGCAAGGCACCTGCCACCAGCTACCGTGACTTCATCATGAACGAGGCACGCTACGCGTCCCTGACACGCGCTTTCCCCGAGCGCGCAGAGGCACTGTTCAGCAAGGCTGAGGAAACTGCGCAGGCTCGCTATGAGCACCTGCTCCGTTTGGGTGAGCTTTACTCACAAAACACGTAATAATACTTACAACCCCTCCGATCGCATCATGTGCGATCGGGGGGGATTTTCCTCTCACTTTACATTTTGCAATTCTAATAAAAACCGAACTTAATACCTTGACAACGGCTACCAAATGTGATACAATACTTCTTGTTGTAGACCTACGGTCAGTATCTACAAATTAAACATGTACAGTATGCATCACGGAAGGTTATTTCGCCTTACGGCGAAAATACCCACGCCCTGCGCCTGACAAGCGAGCTTGTCGATCTTCGGGTGGGGTATGCGAAGCGGATTCGCCGAGCAAAAGCTCGCCGAGCCGCGTTTCTACCGACTCCGTAAATATGATGCACGCTGTTGCATCATATTTACGGAGGGTTATCGAAGTGGTCATAACGAGGCGGTCTTGAAATTTGTACTCGTTATTGGAACGTTTATCCCCGAAAACCCTTGATTTATAAGGGATTTTTGGACTTTTACAACTGAATATTTTTGTTTGTTCTCTCCTG
>JAFVOQ010000049.1 GCA_017505785.1 Clostridia bacterium | reverse complement strand
CCGAGGGGATAGTCAGATTTAGGCGAGAAGCGTTCATCACAAGGCGTGAGGCGTACTTGGTACGTCGAGCCTTGTGAGGGACGGTAGAAAAAGTCCGTTTCAAAATGGAAGAATTTCGAAGAAATTCAACCTATTTTGTGAAATAACTGTCTCATTTGCTCTTTTTAGGGTAAATGAGCTTCTTTCTTTATACGTGCGGACTTTTTCGGTCGCGCCAAATGTGACAGCTCCTGTATTGTTATTATTAGCGGTTGAGAATGAGCTTGGTAAGCGCTACGGGGTCAACGATCTTGTCGCCCTGGTAAACGCGCATGTTGCCCGAAGCGATCTCGTCGATGAGCACCACCTCACCGTTGTTGTAGCCAAACTCAAACTTGATATCCCACAGGTCAAGGCCAATGGTCTTAAGGTCGTCAGCTACGATCTTGGTGATCTTCAGGGTCTGTGCCTTCAGGCTCTCAAACTGCTCTGCAGTCATCACGCCAAGTGCCACAAGTCCCTCGCCGGTTACCAGCGGATCGCCCTTTTCGTCATTTTTAAAGGTGCACTCAACGTAGCCGCCCTCAAGACGGGTACCGTTTTTGATGTACTCACCATAGCGGCGTACAAAGCTGCCCGTAGCGACCAGACGGCAAATAACCTCAAGGCCGCCGCCGCCCTGTGCCTTACCAAAGCACTCGGCAGGGAGCACCTCCATGGTAGCGTTGTCGATATCTGCGCTCACGTAGTGGGTCTTGATGCCTGCCTTTTTGAGCATCTCAAAATAGTAAACCGAGGTTTCAAGGTTTGCCTTGCCAATGCCCTCGATCGTCAGGCCCACGCTGTTCTCGCCCGGATCAAACACGCCGTCCTTGCCGGTGCAGTCGTCCTTGAATTTCAGCAGCACGTTGCCGTTTTCAAGCTGATAAACGTCCTTGGTTTTGCCCTGATACAGTTTCTTCATTTTCTTATCTCCTTTTCAGCCCAAGCCGCACGAAAATACGACCCTTTTTCACAATTTTATTATAAGCATAAGTTGTTTATTTGTCAATAGAAATATTGCGGTCATCACAAATTTTTTCTGCAATTTCAGGGCGTAAATTATTGCAAAATGGATTTTTTATATTCCTGCGGGGACATGTGCACAAACCGCTTGAAGCACATGGAAAAATACTGGGGCGTGTCAAACTGCAAAAGCGTGGCGATCTGCCCAAAGTTACAGTTTCCCTCGCGAATGAGGCGTTTGGCCTCCTCGATCTTCAGGGAGTTATAATAGTTGATAATGCCGCCGCTTTGGTAAAGCGAAAAGAGGTTTTTTACCGTGCTCTCACTCTTGCCAAGAAGCTTGGCGATCTCAGCGACCGAAAGGGTACCGTATACGTTTTTGTGAAGCAGATCAAGGATCTCTTTGACGGGAAAGGGAATATCGATGCCGTTTACCTTGTAGTGGTAGCGGCTTTTTTTGGCAAGCGCCCCCTCCTTGCGGTGTAAGCGTATCAGAAAGATCTCAAGCAGATTTTTGATCATTTGACTGCCGCCAAAGGGGGCATCCTCCAGCTTTTGCATTTGCTGGAGCAGGGGATTGCGCGGATCGACCAGCGTGTAGGTAGAGATCCCCTCGCGAAAGAGCATGGAAATGAGCGCCTTTTCCTCCCCTCCGAGGGGAAAGATCTTGCCCTCAAAGTAGCGCATGGCGCGGCTTTTACACAGGAACGTGATGATCGAAACGTTTGGCGCAGTGTTGCCCTCGGCGCGAATGGCGTGAAATTCGTTTGGCTTGTGAAAGGTGAGCTCTCCGCTTTTTAATACGAATTTACGCTTGCCGCCGGTGCACAGTGCCTCGCCGCGGTCGATATATACCATTTCCCAAAAATCGTGCTGCTCGCCGTCATTGACAAAGTCCTTGGAAAATTCCATGTAAAAAACGGTGATCAGCTTTTCTATGTTGATCACCTTATCAAAGCGGTGTTTTATAAAATCGTTCATTGTGCACCCACCCCTTGGCTGAATTTATAAATATTATAACCGATTTTATATTCCAATGCAAGAGGATGCGTGATAAAATGAAGATGACATAAAAAATTTATATGAATTTAAAGGAGGTATAGCACATATGTATACGGTTTTGGTTATTTCCTGTCATCCCGATGACGTGGAGATCGCCTGTGCGGGCACGCTGCTGAAATGCAAGGAGCGCGGCGACCGCGTGGTGGTTTGCCACCTTTGCTCGGGCAACCTTGGGCACGTGATCATTCCGCCCGATGAACTGAGAGTGATGCGCGCGAACGAGGCAAAGCGTGCAGGCGCGCTCGGCGGCATTGACGAGGTCTTTTGGGGCGGCTTTGACGATCTTGAGATCTATGATAACAACAAGGAGTCGCGCGACAAGGTGGTTGACGTCATTAAGCGCGTAAACCCCGACTTTATCATCACGCACAATCCCGATGACTATATGCCCGACCACACGGCGGTTTCCCGTCTTGTGTTTGACGCGGCGTTTACGGCAACCCTGCCGAACTACCACGTTAAGACCGAGGGGCACGCTAAAATGGTGCCGATCTACTACATGGATACCCTGGCGGGTGTGGAGTTCAATCCCACCGAGTACGTAGACGTCACGCCCTACATTGACAAAAAGATCGAGATGCTGAACTGCCATGAATCGCAGATCGTTTGGATGCGCGATCACGACGGTATCGACTTCCCGGATATGGTAAAGACCTGCAGCCGTTACCGCGGCTACCAGTGCGGTGCCGATTATGCCGAGGGCTTCAGACAGTGCCATGTGTACCTGAAGGGCACGACCAAGCGTTACTTACCCTGATAATCAAATTTTAAAATAAATACCGAAAAGGAGATCAGATCATGAACTTTATGTCTACCGTGAAGGGCTCTGCCCTTGAGGGCTTCTATCCCGCAGGCTGGGATTTCGACAAGATCGATGCGTGCATCGATGCCCCCGAAAAAATTACCGAGCGCCAGGCACACTGGAACAAGGATTTCACCCCTATCAAGTGTGAGAGCCTTGCTGAGTTTGAAACCTACATGGGTCACGAAATGGCAATGCAGATCCGCCTGGCGAAGGAGCGCGGCGAAAAGCTTGCCATGATCCTGCCCGTAGGCCCCATGGGTATGTATAAGTGGGTGGTATACTTCCTTACCGAATGGAAGGTAAAGTGCGACCACGTTTACACCTTCAACATGGATGAGTGGGCAGACAGCGAGGGTAACACCTTGGCACCCGACAACGCAGGTGCGTTCCAGTATGCAATGGAGCAGGCTCTTTTCAATCCCCTGGGCGAGCTTACCGTGCCGAAGGATCAGCGCAACTTTGCTACCAAGGCAAATCTCCCCACCTACCCCGAAAAGATCGCAAAGCTGAAGAGCGAGGGCGCAAAGCTCGTGCTGGTTTACGGCATTGGCAGAATGTGCCACATCGCCTTCTGGGAGCCCACCTTTGCCGCTGACTACGAGAGTGCGGCAGAATGGGAAAAGGCACCCTACCGCATCGGTGCAAAGATCCATCCCTTAACGGTTGAGCAAAATGCGCTGACCAGCTTTAAGTCGCGCACCACGCTGGTTCCTTGCCGTGCCAACACCATTGGCCCCGGCCTGTTCCTGCAGGCAGACTACGCTATTGGCGGTGCTGACGGTATCCTTGGCCGCGGTATGCAGTGGCAGGGTATGTCGCTGTGGATGACGCTCCGCTACGGCAAAACTCCTTGGATCACCTCCTCCTACATCCCCACGCTCGCGGGCAAGCTCTTCTTCATGAGCGAGCTGGCAGGTCCCCTTGTTGCCGAGTGTAACTGATATGGCAGGGCGAGAGGGAATTGCCGTTGTCGGCACACTGCTCGTTGACAACCTTTATGAAATTTCAGCTTACCCCGCGGAAGGGGAGCTCACCAAGATCCGCGGCGTGTCACTTGCTTGCGGTGGGCTTGTGCCGAACAACGGTATTGGCCTGAAGAAGATCGCCCCCACCCTCCCCGTTTTTGCCGTTGGCAAGGTGGGAGATGATGACGCCGGCAAGCACGCACTTTGCGTGATGCAGGAGGCGGGCGTTGACGTTTCGGCGGTGACGGTGAGTAAGACGGAGCGCACCAGCTTTACCGACGTGATGAGCGTTGCGGGCGGTCAGCGCACCTTCTTTACCTATCCCGGTGCCTGTGCCACCTTTGGCTATGAGGATATTCCGTGGGATCGCTTGACGTGCGAAATGCTCCACCTTGGGTATTTCTTGTTGCTTGACAAGGTAGATGCCGGCGACGGGCTTGCCATTTTGAAGGAAGCCAAGGCGCGCGGCATGAAAACGTCGATTGACCTCGTCAGTGAAAACAGCGACCGCTATACCGTGGTGCTGCCCTGCTTACCTTACGTGGATAACCTTATCATCAACGAGCTTGAGGCAGGGAAGCTCGCGGGCCTCGCACCCACCGACGAAAACCTGGATGCGATTGCAAACAAGCTTCTTGACCTCGGCGTGCGTGAGCGCGTGATCATACATCAACCCGCGCTTGGGCTTTGCGCTACACGCGATGGGGTCGTGCGCTTGCCCTCTTGCAAGCTCCCGAAAGGGTACGTCAAGGGCAAAACCGGTGCCGGCGATGCCTTTTGCTCGGGCGCACTGGTTGCCATTGCACGCGGTGCCGCACCCGTGGAGATCCTCACGCTTGCCGAGGCGGCAGCCGTAGCTTCTTTAACGGCAGCCGATGCCACAAGTGGCATTTTGGAGGCTGAGGAATTGCTTAAAAATATCAGAAAATTCAGTAGGTGAAGATATGTTAGTAAATTTAAAGGAAATTTTGGAGATCGCCGAGCGCGATAATATTGCAATCGGTATGTTTAATGCCACGGGGTTTGACAGCCTGCAGGCGGTGATCGCTGCGGCAGAGGAATTGAATCAGCCCGTTATCATCGCACATGCTGAGGTGCATAACGTTTACAACGATATTTCTATCGTGGGCCCTGCGATGATCGCGGCGGCAAAAAATGCCAAGGTGCCCGTATGCGTGCATCTTGACCACGGCGAGAGCATGGAGATGATCTGGCGTGCCCTTCGCATCGGCTTTACCTCGGTGATGATCGATGCATCCGCCCTGCCCTATGAGGAGAACCTCGCGCTGACCAAGCAGGTGACCGAAATGGCACACGCCATGGGTGTTTCTGTCGAGGCCGAGCTTGGCAGACTGGTCACGGGCGAGGCAGGCAGCAAGCAGGAGGGCAACACCGAGATGAAGGCAGAGGATTTTTACACAGATCCTGCCGAGGCTGCGGCATTTTGCCGCGAAACGGGCGTGGATGCCCTTGCCATTGCCTTTGGTACGGCACACGGCTTTTACACCGCACAGCCCGCGCTTGATTTTGACGTTGTGAAAAACGTGAAGGCGGCAACAAATCTGCCGCTTGTTATGCACGGCGGCAGCGGCGTTTCCGAGGAGGGCTTTAAAAAGGCGATCGCAGGCGGGATTCGCAAGATCAATTACTATTCCTACATGTCAAAGGCAGGCTACGAGGCGGCAAAGGCCGAGATCGAGGCAGGCAACAGCAAATATCTGCACGACGTGGAGTTTGCGGCAATGAAGGCAATGAAGGAAGACGTAAAGCGCGCCATTCGCGTGTTTGCAAATCTGAAATAATACTTTGTAAAGTGCAGTCCTCAAAAAGGGGGCTGCACTTTATTGCTTGCGCACAACAAAAAATGCAGAAGGCTTTCCTCCCTTGACAAAAAATGAGTGGAAATTTATACAATTTTGTGCTATTCTGTATGGACATAAGTTTGCGCTTGCAGCCAAGCGCATCATGTTGGAGGTAGATATGCTTAATTTGATCCCCACCCCTAAAAAACAAACCGTAATGAACGAAGACGATCACGCCATTTCTCACACGGCATTTACCGCCGTTGCAGAGTGGCAGGATATCATGGATACATTTTGTGACAGTATCTCAAGAATTTATGAGATCGACATGGCGCGCGGAGGGCAGGGCGGCGTTTTGCTTGTGCTTGACCCCACGCTTGACGAGGATGCCTATGTGCTTGATAGCAGCGAGGCGATCGTGATCCGTGCATCCGCACGGGAGGGCGCGCTTTACGGGCTTGCCACGGCGTTGCAGCTTGTTGATCTGAAGGGCGGCGTACTGTCGGTACAAAGCGTGCTTGTTGAGGATAAGCCCGATAAGGACTATCGCTCCTTTATGATCGCCACGGGGCGTATCTTCCACCCCTTCAAAAAGATGCTCAAATACGTGGATCTTTGCTTCTATTATAAGCTCAAATACTTGCATTTGCACTTTGCCGATGCCGATCTTTACACCATGCCCTCAAAAGCGTTCCCCAAGCTTTGCAAGCCGGGTAAGCATTATACCTTTGAGGAGATCAAGGCACTGAATGCATATGCCGCTGCGCGCGGTGTGGTGCTGGTGCCCGAGCTGGAGGGTCCCGGGCACGCGCGCGTTCTCACCGAGGCCTACCCCGAGGTATTTGCCTGCTATACCGACGAGGCGCGCACCGAGCCCGTGGGTGTCACGGGCTCCAAGTTCAGCGCGCACGGTGTGATCTGTGTCGGGTACGAGCGCACCTTTGAGGCGATCAAGACCCTGATCGGGGAGATCGTGGAAATGTTCCCCGATTCGCCTTATATCCACATCGGCGGCGATGAAGCGCCGTTTGAAACGTGGGAGCTGTGCGCCACCTGCCGCGCTTATATGGAGAAAAACGGCATTGCAAGTGTTGAGGATCTTTACGGTGAGTTTGTTGGCCGTGTCGCCGCACACGTGCTTTCCATAGGCAAAACACCAATCGTTTGGGAGGGTGTTGCCAGGGGCTCGATGCACTATATCCCCAAGGAAACCATCGTGATCGCGTGGTCGGGTGTCCGTGGCCTCGCGCCCGAATATCTTGAAAAGGGATACTCTATCATCAACGCCGCCTGGAAGCCGCTGTATCTCGTCACGCGCTATATCCCGCACTACGACCATTACAGCTACGAGGATATTCTCGATTGGGATATGCACAACTGGCAGCATTGGGCGCCTGTTGTGTCGATCACCGAAAATCCGCTTCACATTGAGCCGACCGACAAGCTCCTGGGCACGGCACTCTGCGCATGGAGCATGGAGTACGAGCAGTTGATCTCCCGTTTGCTTGAATGTATGCCTGCCTTTGCCGAGCGCGCTTGGACACAGGGGCGCGGTATGGGGCTTGAGGAGTATTGCCGCATTATGAGAAAATCCGCCGATAAGCCGGCACGCCTGATTGCAGATAAATCATAAACAAGGGGCAGAGTCATTTAGATGCAGAAGGCGTGATCTCGGCATGATATGGTGTTTGAGGCGCGTATTGTGATTGCTTATCCAAAGATATGCGGCGCCTCATGAAATACCCTTTGCGGTTTAAACAACCGCATTTTGCAAGCAAAATCAGGGTATTTCTCCTTTAT
>JAFVOQ010000048.1 GCA_017505785.1 Clostridia bacterium | reverse complement strand
GGCGCGTATTGTGATTGCTTATCCAAAGATATGCGGCGCCTCATGAAATACCCTTTGCGGTTTAAACAACCGCATTTTGCAAGCAAAATCAGGGTATTTCTCCTTTATAACAAGGCAAGTGACACGTCGAATGCCGAGAGCGTCGCCTAAAAAACACACATAAAAATTGAAATTCGCAAGAATTTCTACCTAAAAACCGCTTTCCCTGCCATTTTTGTGACAGAAAAAGCGGTTTCCCTTTTATTTTCTTTTCGTGTGTTTTTGTTCGGCGCTAAATGAATCAGCCCCATTGCTTTTTGATGATATAATTTACGTGTAAGCCATATGCTACAAAAATGCATTAGGAGAAATTATGAAAGACACTTTAAAAGATTTATGGAACGGAGAGCTTGAGCCGTGGAGCGAAAAATGGCAAAAAGAGGATGAAGTGCGCAAGCTGACGGGATTGCTTGAACGCCATAAAGGGGAGCTTGAAAACGAGCTGGGTCCAAAAGGTAAGGAAACCTTAAAAAAGTACGAGGACTGTTATACCGAGATTGAAAATCTTGGGTACGAGAACGCTTTTGTAAAGGGCTTTACGTTGGGTGTAAAGCTTGTGGCACAAGCGCTGATAAAGTAGAAAATGTTCTGCTTTTTTGTAGGGGCGATTCATGAATCGCCCCTACCACGATATTTTACATTGTGCGCCTTGTTTGCGCTTTCCTTGTAGGGGCGTTTCACGAAACGCCCGTCCTATATCGCAACGCGATTTCTTCACACAAACCGCACGCGGTTTGTAAACGCCCCTACGGGATACCGTATCATGGCGCACCATGTTTGCACACACTATTCTTTTTCCAAAGGTTTTGGGAGAGGGAGTTTGAGGGAGAGGACTTTTGCAAAAGTCCTCTCCCTCGTTGTTATTCACTTTCCGGTTGTCGGCGACTCTTTTTGGGGCGAGGCGGCAGGGGGGCGAAGCCGTCAACGTCGGCGCGTTGAATGGCACCGAAAATGCGGTGGCGCAGCCCGGGGCTCTCGCGGTCAAGCGAGTTGATCAGATTGTTCATTTCGGTGCGCTGGGTGTTGCCGTCGGCAGGGCAAGCGGATTTTACCACAGGCAGATTTTCCTTTGCCGTAAAGGTGCGCACCTGCTTTTCGGGCAGGTAGATAAGGGGGCGTATCACGCGCACACCCACACGGGAGAGATCCGTGACGGGCTGAAAGCATCCCACGCGCCCCTCGTAAAAGAGGTTCAGCATAAAGGTATCCACGACGTCGTCATAATGGTGGCCGAGAGCCACCACGCGACAGCCCTGCTCACGGGCGGCGTTGTGAAGCGCACCGCGGCGCATCTTAGAGCAAAGCGCACACGGACTTTTTTCCTTGCGTACGTTAAAAATAATATCATAGATATCGGTTTTTACAATATGGTAAGGAACGTCAAGGGTGCGGCAGAGGTCGGCAACAGGCGAAAAATCGCTGTTTGGAAAGCCCATATCCACCGTAATGGCAACCACCTCAAAGGGGTTGGGGTAAAAGCGGCGCATTTCGGCAAGCGCGCAAAGAAGGGTAAGGCTATCCTTGCCGCCCGAAATGCCAACGGCAATGCGGTCGCCTGCCTTGATCATATCGTAATCCTCGCAGGCGCGGCGCACGTAGCTCAGCACGCGGCGTACGTCCATTAGGCTTCACCCCCCAGCAAAAATGCACGCGCCTCTTGGTACTCGCGCATAGCGCGCTCCCGTGCGGCGGTGTCGTTGTCAGCGCGAAGAATGGCACGCAGCATAATATTTTTTGGCGTGTCGTCGGGGTCGATCAGCTCAAGTGCCGCCACACGGTAGCCGTTTGCCTCAAGCAGCTTTAGGCGCAGGGCATCGGTTGCCGCATCGCAGAGCTTTTGGCGCAGCATCGCATGCTCCGCAACAAACGAGAGGGTAGGGCAATTTAGTGTGTGATTGAGCTCATGATGACAGCAGGGGGTAGAGAGGATCACCTTAGCACCCCACGCCACAGCCTTGCCAAGCACAAGATCGGTTGCGGTGTCGCACGCGTGGAGCGAAACCACAAGCTGGGGCTTCTCGGGGCTTTCGTATGCGGCAACGTCACCGCAAATAAACTGCAAGCCCGCAAATCCGAGCTTTTCTGCTACTGCGTTGCAGTGCGAAACCACGTCGGGCTTGAGATCCACCCCCGTCATTGAAACGCGGAGCCCCAATACGTTTGCAAAATAGTGGTAAACGGCAAAGGAAAGGTAGCTTTTGCCGCAGCAAAGATCGCAAATGCGGATCTTGTCCTTGGGCAAATGGGGGAGCGTGTCGCGAATGAGCTCAAGAAAGCGGTTGATCTGGCGGAACTTTGCGCCCTTTTTGTCGTATACGCGCCCGTTTTCGTCGCTGACGCCAAGCAGCCTTAAAAAGGGTTCGTCCCCCGTGAGAATACGCTTTTTTACCTTGTTGTTACCAATGACGGCAACGGCAGTGGCGCACCCCGCCTCGAGCTTGCGGCGCAGCTTGTCAGCCCCAAGAAACACCTGCTCGCCCTTCTTGTTTTCTCTTAGCTCGGCGTCGCCTGCCGTGGTTAAGAGATTGATGCGAGAAAAGCCCGCGGCAATTGCTTCAAGGCGTGTGAGCCCCGCTTTGTCAAGCGGAAGGTTTTCATGCCGCGCCTTGCCGTCGGTGTAAAAGGTTTCAATTTGCAGGTGCGTTTTGCCGCCAATGCGGCAAAGCGTGCCAACGGCGCGCAGGACTGTTTTCTCCCGCGCGCCGGTAAATACCGATTTTTTCAGTGCCTCGCGCTCTGCCGCAAGCAGGCACAGGGTAGCAAAATCAAGTGCGAATGTCATACGTTTTCCTTATCTTTTTTCGTGTTTTCGGTGCTTTCCTTTTTGCCAAAGAAATAGGTTTTGCGCTCAGTGTGATTCAAAAGACGCTTAATGTTACTGCGGTGACTCCAAGCCACAAGCGCGGCAAGGAGAAAGGCAAAGATCACACCAACGCCGTATTGCGTGTAGGCTTGGTCAAAGGAATTGAGAATAATGGGGTAAAATGCCGCGGTGACAATAGAGCCGAGTGAAACGTAATGCGCGCCCAGCACCAACAACAGGAAAATACAAAAGAGCATCAAACCGATAACGGGGTTTAAGGCGAGTGCCGAAAACAGGAACGTGGCAAAGCCCTTGCCGCCGTGGAATTTCGCAAAAATCGGAAAGATGTGGCCGATCACGGCAAAGAGCGCGGCAAGATAGGCGGCGGTGATGAGGTGAATGTAGTGGATGTCGTAAATGACCTTGCCTGATATTTCTGCCCCCTGCATGGGGAAGCCGAAAATCGCGCAGGCGATAATAATTGCCAAAACGCCCTTCAGCCCGTCACCGAGAAAGGTAAAGGCTGCCGCCTTTTTGCCGTAGGTGCGCAGCACGTTTGTTGTGCCCGCGTTGCCACTGCCGTATTTGCGTACGTCGTCATGGTAAAAAAGCTTTGAAATGACCAGTGCCCAGTTGACACTGCCAAGCAGGTAGGATATCACAACTACGGCAATAAATCCACAGCCCGTGAGGATCGCCTCACCAACCTCGCCTGGCTTTGCGGCGGTTCTTATGGCGTTTATGATGCCGTTTTCAAATAAATTAAAAATGCCCCAGACCCAAAACATAGCGTGCCCTCCTTTGGGGAATTTTGGCTTGATCAAAAATACACACAATCAGTATAGCATAACGGGCAAAGATCCGCAAGACCCGTTACAAAATTTTTATAAGTACAAAATCGAAAGGGGCTGTCACATTTGGCGCGACCGAAAAAGTCCGTACGTATAAAAAAAGAAGCTCATTTACCCTAAAAAGAGCAAATGAGACAGTTCTCTCACAAAATAGGTTGAATTTCTTCGAAATTCTTCCATTTTGAAACGGACTTTTTCTACCGTCCCTCACAAGGCTCGACGTACCAAGTACGCCTCACGCCTTGTGATGAACGCTTCTCGCCTAAATCTGACTATCCCCTCGG
>JAFVOQ010000047.1 GCA_017505785.1 Clostridia bacterium | reverse complement strand
CTTTATGTGAGAATGATGCATCATTCTCACGGCTTGTGCTTTTTCACCCGTTTAGCGGGTGAAAATGGCGGTGTTTAGCCGCCAAACAAAAACCATAGGGGCTTGTCGACCAAATGCCTTGGCATTTGCGACAGCCCCTTTTTTGATGTAAAGCGTGAAGGCAAAATATGTGGAAAAGCACCCTCTTTTGCACAATATAGGTGTAGATAATGACCTTAATTTGTGATACCATTGTAGATGCAAATACAATGCTACTAAAAATAGGAGAAAAATTATGAAAATTGCAATCAGTGAGATCAAGGAACGTTCTGAGCGTGTGTTTGAGCGCGCAGGTCTTTCAAAGAGTGATGCCGAAATTATCACTAAGGTGCTTTTGGAAACAGAAATGCGCGGCGTGTTTACGCACGGCTTTCTGCGTTTGCCGCGCTATATTTCCTGCATGGAAAGCGGTGGTATCAAAAAGGACGGCAATTTCACTGTCGATTTTGATAGCCCCTCTTGGGCGGCTGTAAACGGCAATGATAACCTTGGTATTCTCATTTCTTATAAAGCAATGCAGCTTGCAATCGAAAAGGCGAAGGCAACGGGCATTGGTGTGGTAAACGTGCGCGGCAGTCATCATTTCGGTGCAGCCGGCTATTACACTTCTATGTGTGCCAATGCCAATATGGCAGGCGTTGCAATGAGTAACGGCGATATTTTGGTGGCGGCTACGGGTGCTGCTGAAAAAACCATTGGTAACAATCCTTTTTCTTATGCCTTTCCTGCAGGCAAATACGGCAAGATCGTATACGACGTGGCGATGAGCAACACCTCGGACCAGAAGGTTATTCGCCTTGAAAAAGAGGGTAAGCCTGTGCCGCTTGGCTGGATCATTGACAAAAACGGCAACCCCACCACCGATGCTTCCGAGTATATGAAGGGTGGCACGCTCCTGCCCTTTGGCGGCTATAAGGGCTACGGCCTTGCCATGATGGTAGAGGTATTTGCAGGTACCCTGTCCGGTGCTGCCATGACGGGCGACGTGCACGCATGGAACCAAAATCCCGATGTTGGCGGTAACGTTGGTCATATGTTTATGGCAATCGACCTTGCAAAGCTCGGCGATCCCAAGAGCTACAACGACCGTGTGGAAAAAATGCTTGATGAGATCAAGGCAGCAAAGAAGGCAGAAGGCACGGAAAAGATCTACTATCCCGGCGAGATCGAGCAGGATAAGATGGCAAAGTGCCTTGCCGAGGGTTACATTGATATCAATGATGAAACCATGGCAACCATTGTTGCCGTTGAGAAAAAATACGGCGTATGAGCAATATAGAAGAGATCAAGGCGGTAAAGAACGTTACCTCGTTTTTGATGGTTGGACAGTCTAATATGGCCGGCAGAGGCGATATCGGCGAGGTAGAGCCTATTCAAAACGGGCTGTGCCATGTGCTCCGCATGGGCGTATGGCAGCCGATGAGTGAGCCGATCAGTGCCGACCGTGGCAGTCATGCCGAGTTTTTACCGGGTGTTTGCCTTGCTGCAAGCTTTGCAGATGCGCTCGCAAACCATGTGGGCGGGCACATTGGTCTGATTCCTTGTGCATACGGCGGCTCGGGCATTAAAAAGTGGCAGCCGGGTGGCGTTTTGTTTGATCACGCTGTGTTTATGGCAAAGCTCGCCATGCGTACCTCCACGCTTGGCGGCATTATCTGGCATCAGGGAGAAAACGATTGCAGTCATTTTGATAAGGAAGCCTACCGTGCGGCATTTCTCAGTACCATGACCGCGTTTCGCCGTGAGCTTGGGGAAGACCTGCCTATTATCATAGGCGAGCTCTCAGAGCATATGGGCGCGCGTTGGGAGAAGATCGCGCGCGGCGTGCCCTCAATGAATGAGCTGTTTGCAGAGCTTGCCAAAGAGCTTCCGAATTGTCGCCTTGCCAAGGCGGCAGATCTCACGTGCCGTTCTGACGGCATCCATTTCAGTGCCGCATCCTGCCGCACCCTCGGTGTGCGCTATTTTGAGGAATATCTTGCACTCAAAGAGAACAAATAAACAAAAAATTGCCGCAGGCGCGATATCGCGCTTGCGGCAATTTACTTTTACAAAGCAGAGCTTTCGTTTTCTGCTGTGGGAGTTTCTGTGGGTGCCGGAATGGTGACAACGGTGGATCTGATCTCGCTGACGGTAGAGGTTTCGGCTTGTGTTGCTTCTTCAAGCGGAATGTTGGCACGTGCCGCAGAGTTTTCCCTGGCGATAACCTTTTCGGTGTGCTTGGGTAAGAAGCCGAGGTAGCGAAGCAGCATCGGTACCCACGTAAAGGCAAAGTATCCAACTGCAAACATGATAAATGCCCACCCCCACGCCTTCCAGGAGATGTTATGGAGCATCGTTTTTTCGTTGGGGTTGTCGATCAGACATTTTTTTACCACAATAATGGGTGCTACGGTAACCATAGCAAGGTTTACGCAGTGAAGCTGACGGGGGAAGCGCTTGATAAGATAACGAAGGCCCTTGGAAAGCGCAAATGAGCCAAGACCGTAGCCAATAAGGTAGCAGGCAAGCAGGACAAGACGCGTCGTGTTTAGTGCGGTAAAGTTGCCCACAAGGTCGATAAAAGCATAGTAGTATCCAAGTGCCATGAGGGTCACGGCAAAATCCACCCCGGGGATCACAAGCGTGGTCGAGGTGATCGCGCCAACCACAGCCATTAAAATGAAATCAAGCGGGAAGCGCACTGTTTCAAAGGAAACGGATTGTCCGTTGGTGATGACCATTGCATACACCAAAAAGATAGCGGCAACACTGACCATAACAACCCAGTTCGGCCAGCGCTTAAAGTCGTCCTTGCTTTCCGCCGCCATACGGGGCACGCTGCCAATCAGAAAGCCGAGCACTGCGGCGATCACGGGAATGGGATAATTGATATAAAGGGTATTTACTGCCCAAGCGCCGCCAAGGCAGCCGATGCCGTAGCCGGCAAGCAAAAAGGCAAGAAAGGTTAAGCTTTTTTTCGGCTGGCTGAAAATATGGCTGATCGCATAGATCATATCGTAATATACGAACAGCACAATGGCAATGGTACTGGCACTCAGCCCCGGTACACCAAGGCTGGCAAAGCCAATGATAATGCCCTTTAAAAATAAACTGATTTTATTCATATGCACTTTCCTCAGCGAGAAACGCTGATAGTATATTTAAAAAGTTTAATCACACAACTGTTTTAGGATAGCACAGATATATGAACAAATGGTGAATAACAAAGGCGTTTGGGGAGATCTTTTTACATAAAATGACAAACACTGCCAAAATTATACGGCATTTTATGCCTCTATCATGCGCAAAAGCTCCGCCTCGTCAATGACCGAAACGCCAAGTGACTGTGCCTTTGTCAGCTTTGAGCCCGCCGCCTCGCCTGCAACCACAAAGGAGGTCTTCTTTGATACCGATCCAACGACCTTGCCGCCTGCCGCACGGATGCGCTCAGAGGCCTCATCGCGTGTAAGCGTTGGCAGAGTGCCCGTCAGCACAAAGGTAAGGCCGGTAAGCTTATCACCCGTCGGTGCAGCGGTCGCCTCGGTCAGCACGCCTGCATTCATAAGGCGTTCGCAAAGCAAAATGTTTTGTGGGTGTGAGAAGTAATCTACCACGTAATCGGCAGTGATCTGCCCGAAATCCTCAATGGTCACAAGCTCCGTAGCAGTTGCGCCGAGCAGTGCTTGGAGCGTGCGGTATTTGGCGGCAAGCGCGGTGGCGGCCACCTGCCCGATGCCGCGAATACCAAGTGCAAAGATCAATCTTTCAAGCCCTGCACCCTTCGAGCGCGTAATGGCGGCAATGAGGTTGCTTGCCGATTTTTCTCCCATGCGGTCAAGCGGCGCAATTTGGCTTTCTGTGAGCGCATACAGATCCGCCACGTCATGGATCAAATCGTTTTTCAGCAGCAGCTCCACTACCTGGGGGCCAAGCCCCTCAATATCCATAGCACCCTTTGAGGCAAAATGCTCAATTCCGCGTGAAAGCTGTGCGGGGCAGGTACTGTTGGTGCAGCGAATGGCGGCACCGTCGTCATTGTCGCGCGTCACGGGCTCGCCGCATGAGGGACAGTGTGTGGGCATGAAAAAATCACGCTCGCTGCCGTCGCGCAGTGTGGGATGTGCCGTTACCACCTCGGGAATGATCTCTCCCGCCTTTTGCACGGTAACCGTATCGCCCAGCATGATGTCGCGCTCTTTGATAAAATCGGCATTGTGCAGAGTGGCGCGTGAAACCGTGGTGCCGGCAAGTCGCACAGGGGAAAGAATGGCGGTCGGGGTCAACACGCCCGTGCGTCCCACCGCGATCTCAATGTCAAGTAGCTTTGTTTTCTTTTGCTCGGGCGGAAATTTATATGCAACAGCCCATTTTGGTGTTTTGGTACCCTCGCCAACCGTTACGCGGTCGGCAAGATCATCGAGCTTAATGACAACGCCGTCAATGTCAAAGGCAAGCTCGTCGCGCATTGCGCCAAGCTTTTCAATGTGTGAAAGCACCTCCTCGGCATTGGCAGCTTTGATGCGATTTTCAAGCACGGTAAAGCCGAGCTCAGCCAAGCGCGCAAGCGTTTGCGTGTGTGAGGTTGGTGCGTGCCCGTCGGCATAGAGGCTACCCTCTTGAAAATTGAAGACAAAAATATCGAGCTTGCGTTCGGCGGCAACACGTGGGTCAAGCTGCCTGAGGGACCCAGCCGCCGCGTTGCGGGGGTTTGCCAGTAAGGGTTGCCCCTCGCGCTCTCGCTTTTCGTTGATTCTGTAAAAGGTCGCACGGGGCATATAGACCTCACCGCGCACGGTAAGGGAAAGCGGCTCCTTGAGGGTAAGGGGCACCGAGAAGATCGTTTTAATGTTTTGCGTTACATCTTCGCCGACGGTGCCGTCACCGCGCGTGGCACCCGTTACCAGCACGCCGTTTTCATAGCGAAGTGAAACCGATAGACCGTCAATTTTAGGCTCTACCGAGTAAACAGGGTGGGGAAGTATTGCCTGCATGCGAGCAAGAAAATCACCCAGCTCCTCAAAGGAAAATACGTCGGAGAGGGAATTCATTTGCACGGTGTGCGTAACCTGCTCAAATTTATCAAGCGGTGCACCGCCCACGCGCTGTGTTGGCGAGGAGGGGTCGAAGAATGCAGGATTGGCTTCCTCAAGTGCCAAAAGCTCGTGATACATGCGGTCGTATTCAAAGTCCGAGATCTCGGGGGCATCGTCCACGTAATAGCGCTTTGCATGGTAGGCAAGCTGCTCGCGCAGTGCCCTTATCTTTACCTCGATATCCGACATAACGATCTCCTTTGCATAAATATAACTATAAATTTATTATATATCTTTTAGTGCGATTTGTCAACGCGAGATTTTTTTCTTTTTTTCTATTCCATTTTGCCACAAAATGTGGTAAACTATGAATAACGCAATGAAATGAGGTTTGGGTATGAAAATTTTGGTTGCATATGCAGGCAAATCGGGCGGCTCGCGTGAAATGTGCCGGCTGCTTGCCTCACTTTTACCAAGTCATGAGGTCGTGCTTTCCGATCTTACCGAGGCACCCGTTTCCCCCTTGGGGTTTGAGTATATTGTTTTCGGCGGTGCTGTTCGCATGGGTAAGCTGCACCGTGCGGCGCGCAACTATATCAAGGAGCATGGCAGTACGCTTGAAAAAATACCGCACACGCTTTTCCTTTGCTGCGCCTTTGCCGATCAGTTTGAAAATTATGCACAGATGCTTTTTTCCGAGGCTTTGCTTGAAAGCGCACAGGATGTTGTTTACTTTGGCGGCGAGCTGAATCCCGCCAAGCAGCGTGGGCTTGATAAAATACTTGTGCGCATGATGCGTAGCTCTATTAGAAGCAGTGAGGATGATGATGCAATGCTGCCCGGGCTTTTGCCTGAGCACGTGCGTATGCTTGCCGATCGATTGCGCCAATTATAAAACGCAAAAAAGTTAAGAAACTTTGAAAAACCTGTTGACAAACGCCTTTTCATATGGTATTATATACGGGTGCAATCATGCCCCTGTAGCTCAGCCGGTAGAGCACTTGACTTTTAATCAAGGTGTCCGGAGTTCGATTCTCCGCAGGAGCACCACACAAAAGACCCTCCCACCTCGCGTGGGAGGGTCTTTTGTGTGGTGCTCCCGCGGGGGGCAGCGCACTCCGATGAAAGATTCAGTCTGCACTATAAAATCTGCAATCGGCAAGGAGAATCTTTAATACCACGCGCTTGGCGCGTGGATGGAGTTCGATTCTCCGCCCCCCTCCTTGCGAGGGGGCTTTTTTGCTATCCCTTGAATGATCGGAAAACTTTAGCGAAAGATTTGGTGTCTTTCTTGCAATTTTGGGGATCGCGTGATATACTAAACTAAATATAGTTTATACGTATAAAAGGAGTTGCACATGACAAGCTTACCCCTGTGGGGAACGATCGTAAATACAGTGGCAGTTTTGCTTGGCGCGCTTGTGGGCGTGCTCATCAAGAGCTTTATGGGACGCTGCACAAGTGAAGAAAAGACTGCTGCCAAATCTGAGGAGATAGTAGAAAAAAGAACACTATCCGAAAGCGTAATGCGTGCGCTTGGACTTTGCGTGATACTGATTGGCATATCGGGTGCCTTAAAGATCGAAAACGTGCTGGTTATGATCGTTTCCATGGCGATCGGCACGGCGGTTGGTGAATGGCTTGATCTTGACGGGTGGGTCAATCGCCTTGGCAAATGGATCGAGAAGTGCTTGGGGCGCGGAGAAGGCAGTATTGCAGAGGGTTTTGTTACCGCTACACTGCTGTTTTGTGTCGGTGCGATGACTGTTACAGGCGCAATGGAAAGCGGCATTTCACACACGCACACAACATATTATGCAAAATCTTTGATAGATATGGTGTCAGCGTTGATCTTTGCCACCACCATGGGCATTGGCGTGGCACTTTCCGCCGTATCGATTTTTGTATTGCAGGGAACATTGACTTTAGTGGCGAGTCTGGTAGCAGGCGCAATTCCTACGCTCATCACAGGTGAGATCATTGCCACAGGCTCGCTTTTGGTGGTGGGGATCGGCACCAATCTGCTTGGTGTAACACGGCTTAAGGTGATGAATATGCTGCCTGCCATGTTTTTGCCTCTTGTACTTTGTCCGTTATTTTCGCTTTTGCCGATTTGATGAAGGGAGAAAAAATGGAATTTCGGAATTACTTTCATGCCCCCGCAACCTTGCTGCTTCGTGGCAAGGACGTAACTCTGCAGCTTTTGCTTAGTGATGATGAGTCCGATCTGCCGCGCATCGAGCTCTCCTATACTGTTTTGGGTAAGAAAGAGCATCGGGGCAAGGTGCGTATGCTGCCTGTCGACGGCTACCGCGCCGAGCAGAGCTATACCGTTTTTGCCGCCACCTTGGCAGGGCGGGAGCTGCTTGGTGATACATTGCAATATAGCTTTTTGAGGGAAGATGCCGAGAGTGTTGCTTACACCGTTTCGCTTTCCGATCCTGCCGTGTTGCCGGCCCTGATCGTTACCGAAACCTCGTTTTGGCCCTGTGCCTATCCATACGTGGAGCTGCAAAATCTAACCGAGCAAACGCTTGACCTTGCCGAGTATGAGCTGTTGGTACGTCGCCTTGACGGCGCGCTTTGCCGCAACGCCTTGGCAGATCGGGAGGGGGAAAATTTGATCCCGGCAGGCGCACTTGCCGTGGTGAACCTTGTAAAAGCAACGGTGTCAGAGCAGGATCGCGAAACGGCAAGGACCGCGGCGTTTGCCACCCTTACCGAAAGATATCCGCAAATTTCCGAGGAGCTTGCTGACCCCTCACTGCTCTTTTATTTCGCGACGCTTGCTTTGCCAGAGAGCAGGCAAGGCACGCCTTGTGACGAACGTAAATTGGGATTTGAGCGAGGCAAGTACGGCGCTGAGCTTTATATAGTGCCGCGCGGCGGTGGCGTTGACGATGCGGTTTATACTGCCATACATCGCTTTGAGGAAGAGCACCGTGATGTGCGTTGCCGTCTTAGCACCCTTTGGCAGTACAGTATGATGACACCGCGCCACGGGCAGCTCCTTAGCCCCACCGCTACCCCCACCCCGGGCTTTTTTGAAGTGGGGCAGGTGAGATGCGATCTTGCCGACTGTACCGTGCCGGCTGTTTTGCCCATATCTCCCGGTTCTCGTGCTTTCCTTGAAAATGGTGATGTGGCGATACGATTTGCGGTGATCGGTGGGGCAGATATTGGCAATGCAACGGTTTACGTGCAAGAGGGCAATGTCTTTTCTGCACACACTGCGTACCAAAACAACGACGGTGTGCTTGAATATGTTCTGCCGTTTTCCAAGGTAGCCTATATGCACGAGTCGCTTCGGTATTATATTGAGGTACAGGGTGGGCTTTATGCCGCAAGGCTTGGCAGCGAGCGTGCGCCTTTTGTGGTTTCCTTGGTGGATAATCGCGGCCCCGAGGTGCTTTTCACAACCCCGGCGGCATATCAGGTGCTGGAAAATGAGCCACTCCCCCAAATTTCAATCGCATATCATGATATTTCGGGAGTCAATACCCGTATTTCGGTGCTTTGTCTTGACGGCTTAAATGTTTCCGATAAGGCGAGCTGGAGCGAGGAAAAGGTTGTTTTTAATCCCGTTGAGCCGCTTGCATACGGCGCACATACCGTGGAGATCACCCTGCGTGACACGCGCGGTAATCGCACCTATTATAAATACGATTTTGCCATTGGCGACGGGAAAGATATGAATCTGTATTGCGGTCAGGTACACAGTCATACCGCAGATTCTGACGGTAAGGGCACGCCCGAGCAGGCGTATGCCCACGCACGTAATGTGTCGCATATGGATTATTTTGCCGTAACCGACCATTCAAGCTGCTATGATCGCGACACCTATTCGCGACAGATCGAGATTGCTGATCGGAATAATGCCCCCGGAAAATTTGCCACGATCTACGGATTTGAAATGACCTGGCACCAGTTTAACGGGTTTTGGGGGCATACCAATCTGTTGAATACCGCATGGGTGTGCTGTGATTCCTTCAAGGTCGATCTGGATGCCTTTAACAAAATGGTTGCCGAGTACCCCGAGGGGGTCGCAATGTTTAATCACCCAAGCGACACCTGGGGCAACAGTGACGATTTTCGCCCGTTTGGCGGCAATTTGAAGGATACGTATGCTCTCTTGGAGGTAAACGGGACACGTCACCACGCAGGATACGCACTGGCACTTTCTCGCGGTTGGCGCGTTTCCCCCTTGCTTAACGAGGATAATCACCACGCAGACTGGGGAGAATCGGGTGGCATGGGTTATGTGCTTGCGCCCGCGCTGACACGCGAAAATATTCTTGACGGCATGCGTCGCCGCCGCACCTATTGTACCACAGACCGTACCATGCAGGTGCGTTACCGCGTAAACGGTGCATGGCTTGGCTCTGTTCTTAATAATCCTGAAAAGCTTGACGTTGAGGTGGAGGTCACCACCGAAAGTGAAGGCGGCATTGGTACTTTGGAGCTTTTGACCGAGGATAGCATTGTTGCCGCCGTGGTGGAGGCGGGCCCGCTTTGTGAGTTTCGCTGGCACGTGGAGCTCAATCCCGATTTTGATTATTATTATCTGCGCATTACCAACGGGAACAGTTATACCGTTACCGCACCTGTCTTTATTGAGGGCAGGGATCTTCTCAATATCAAGCGTATGAGCTACGGCGTTTCCGAGGATGCGGAGCATCCGCACGTTGTAACCGCTACCGTGAAAAACGAGAGCGACAAAACCATTTCCGATGTAACGGTGGATTTTTATCTTACAGACGAAGATGCGTTTGCTTTGCGTCAGCTTGCCCCCTTTGAGGAGGTGCATATCGGCAAGCTTGCACCGGGAGAGGTGCACACCGTATCTCGCCGTTTCCCCGATGTTGGCGGCTGTCACCGCGTGAGTGCCGTTGCTTCGGGCATGGTGAGCAAGCAACGCTATGCCGATACCTCTTACGTGATGATCTCGCCTGTGTCTGTGACCAAGCTGATGCCGCTGACCGCCGATACCGAAAGGGCGGGGGTCAAGGTGAAAAATCCGTATGCGTATATCGAGCTATACAACCATACCGCAAGCCCGATCGTGCTGGACGGCTATTCGCTTGGCGTGTGGGAGGGAACGGGAGCGTGTGCAATTCCCGCAGAATCGCGCGTGCTTTTCTTGGATGGTATTACCGTTCCGCCCGCAAGCACGCTTACCGTCTGGGTAAAGGGCGAAAATAACCCGCTTACGGTAGCCGATTTCAATACCCATTACGGTGTTGAGCTGCTCGAGGGGGAGGATCTCATTGTAACCGATCAGCTGCTGCTGCGCGGCGATAATGAGGCGAAAAAGATCGATATCCGTCGCGGTAAGGAGATCCTTGCGCGTGTCAAACTCGGGTATTATTGCACGCACGATACCGATGTGGTGGCGGATAAGCCCCTTTGCTATGCCATTGCCGCCCATGACACTGTAACGCAAAAATTTTTAAAGCCGCAGGGCGATAGCGCGCCTGCCCCCGGTAAGCTTTTGCCTGCCCAAGTGCCGCGCACACTGAATGGGCTTTGCCGCAAGCGCGAAAGCCTTGAGGCAGAGCGATCTGCAACACGTAAGGAGGTCTTTACGCGCCTTACAAAGGCATCTCTCGTGCCCTTCCGTGCTGCCGCGTTTGTTGCAAACGCCGTTTCGGCATTCAAGGGATTTTTCGATACCAAGGAATAGTCAAAAAGCCATGCTCTTTCTTTGAAAAGAGCATGGCTTTTTGTTGACTTTACGGGTATTTTGTTGTATAATAAACCTGCTAAAATCCCCAAAGGAGAGTTTCGGATGTTAAAACGCTTTTTGGCCTATTATAAGCCGCATCGCCTTATCTTTACACTGGATATGCTGGCGGCACTGTTTATTGCCCTCATTGGCATGTTTTATCCTATTATTACAAGGGAAATGCTAAACGACCTTATCCCGAACCGCAAATATCAGCTCATCGTGATTGCAGGCGTGGTACTGCTCGCGCTCTACGGTGTTCGCATGCTGCTCAATTACTTTGTGCAGTATTACGGTCACGTAATGGGTGTGCGTATGCAGGCACAAATGCGCTCGGATATGTTTGTGCATCTCGAAAAGCTGCCGTATAGCTATTTTGATAAGCAGGAAACGGGCAAGCTGATGTCACGTATGACAAGCGACCTGTTTGATATCAGCGAGCTTGCGCATCACGGCCCCGAGAATCTGATCATTTCAACGATCACCATTGTGGCTTCCTTTATCTATCTTTGCAGTATCAATGTCATCCTCACGCTCATTATTTTTGTGTGCGTGCCATTTTTGCTGATCATTTCGGTCGCGCTGCGCTCCAAAATGCATGAGGCGTTCAAAAAAAGCCGCGCTTCGGTGGCGCAGATCAACGCTTCTCTTGAAAGCAGTATTTCGGGCATTCGCGTGACCAAGGCGTTTACCAACGCCGCCAAGGAGTGCGAAAAATTTGAAGAGGGGAACAGGGAGTTCGTTGAGGCACGCCGTGAGGCGTATGATGCAATGGGCAAGTTCCATTCGGGCACGACCTTTATCACCGACGTATTTAACGTTGTGGTGCTCATAGCAGGCGGCTTCTTCCTTTATAACGGACATATCGGCTTTGGTGACTATTCGGCGTTTATCGTATCTGTCAACCTGTTTTTAACCCCCGTAAAGACTCTCATCGGCTTTATGGAGCAGTATCAAAACGGTGTAACGGGCTTTGAACGCTTTTTGGAGGTTGTGGATGCTACCCCCGAAACCGACCCCGAGGGTGCGGTAGATGCAGGTGTGCTGCAGGGCGAGATCGAATTTAAGGGCGTTACCTATTCCTACGGCGAGGAGGGCGAAAAGAGCGTTCTTGATAATGTCAGCTTCAAAATAGAGCAAGGCAAAAAATTTGCACTGGTGGGGCCCTCGGGCGGCGGAAAGACCACCATTTGTCATCTGATCCCTCATTTTTACGATATTGATGTGGGCGAGCTCTTGGTTGACGGCCACTCGATCAAGGAATATACGCGCGAATCTCTGCGCCGCAATATCGGCATCGTTCAGCAGGATATTTATCTCTTTAACGCAAGTATTCGCGACAATATACTTTACGGCAAGCTGGATGCGACTGAGGAGGAGATCGTGGCGGCGGCAAAGCGCGCCAACATTCACGATTACATCATGACGCTTGAGGAAGGGTATGACACCAAGATCGGCGAGCGCGGCGTGCGCCTTTCGGGCGGTCAAAAGCAACGCCTGTCTATCGCACGCGTGTTCCTCAAAAATCCGCCGATCCTCATACTTGACGAGGCGACCAGTGCCCTCGATAACACCACTGAAATTCTCATTCAGCAAGCACTTGACGAGCTTTGCCTTGGCAGAACCACTCTTGTGGTGGCACATCGCCTTTCTACCATTAAAAATGCAGATGAGATCGCTGTTGTGTCGGGCGGCAAGATCGTGGAGCAAGGCACGCACGACGAGCTCTTGAACAAAAACGGCGAGTACGCCGCACTGTACCGTTTGCAATTCCGTGAAAATTTAACCTAAAAATCGGGGCTGATTCATCAGATGCAGAAGGCGTGCCGAGAGCGCGTCTAAAAAAACAAACCGCTTCCTTCACCGTTTGGCGATGAAAAAGCGGTTTGTTTTTTTATTCCTTTTTTTGCTTTTGGTCGGTGCTAAATGCATCAGCCCAAAATTTTTATTTTTTGGGGAAGCTATCCTTAAGTCCTACCACGCGGTTGAAGGTGTCGGGGTTTTTGGTGTCCTTACAGAAGTATCCTACACGCACAAACTGGAATTTGTCGCCGCCCTTAGCCTCGGAAAGGGAGGGCTCAACAAAAGCATTGGAGATACGGGTAAGGGACTCCTTGTTGAGGAAATCAAGGTAAGTCTTGCCTTCGGGCACATCGGCGGTGTTTTCAATGTCAAACAGGCGTTCGTAAAGCATCATGGAGGCAGGCTTTGCGTGCTTGGCGGAAAGCCAGTGAATGGTGCCCTTGATCTTACGCCCGTCTGCCGGCATACCGTTACCGGTTTCAAGATCGGCGGTGGCGTGAATGCATTTGATGCTGCCGTCACTGTTCTTTTCGATTCCTGCGTATTTGATGATATAGCCACCCATCAGGCGCACCTCGCCGTCGGGCTTTAAGCGGAAGAATTTCGGAGGCGGAACCTCGGCAAAATCATCGGCGTCGATATAGATCTCGCGGCTCATGGGCAGATCACGCGTGCCAAGCTCGGGCTTTTGCGGGTGGTTCGGGAGCGCGATCATTTCTTCCTTGTCCTCGGGGTAATTGTCGATGATCACCTTGATGGGATTTACGATAGCAACACGGCGCAGCGCGTTTTCATTCAGATCATCGCGCACGCATGCCTCAAGCTGGCGGATATCCACCGTATGGTCGGTGTTGGTCACGCCTGCCTCGCGCACAAAGGTAAAGAGTGCCTTTGGCGTGTAGCCACGGCGGCGCAGACCGCACAGGGTCGGCAAACGGGGGTCATCCCACCCATCTACGTGGCCTTCCTCAACCAACTGGCGCAGATAACGCTTGGACATCACGGTATAGGTGATGTTCATGCGCCCAAACTCCCATTGGTGAGGCTTCTTTTCAAAGCCGATCTTGTCAACCACCCAATCGTAAAGTGGGCGGTGGTTGCGGAACTCACTCGAGCAAAGCGAGTGGGTAATGCCCTCAAGAGCATCCTGAATGGGATGTGCAAAATCGTACATCGGGTACACGCACCACTCATCGCCCTGGCGGTGGTGGTGGATATGCTTGATGCGGTAGATCACGGGGTCGCGCAGATAAGGGTTATCCGAGGAGGGATCGATCTTTGCGCGCAGCGTGCGTGCGCCGTCGGGAAATTCGCCGGCTCTCATACGCTCAAAAAGATCAAGATTTTCCTCAACCGAGCGATTGCGGTAGGGAGATTCCTTAGAGGCAACCGCACGGTCGGTGCCCTTGTAATCGGCAAGATCGTCACGCGACAGATCGCAAACGTAGGCATCGCCTTGCTTTATCAGCTGCACAGCAAATTCGTAGCATTTTCCAAAATAATCAGAGCCGTAAAACACACCGCCCGTAGGGGTAGCACCCAGCCATTCAAGGTCCTCGCGGATCGAGCGTACAAACTCATCGCTTTCCTTGGCGGGGTTGGTGTCATCATAGCGGAGATTGAAAAGTCCGCTGTATTTGTTCGCAACATCGGTGTTGATGCAGATCGCCTTGACCGACCCGATGTGAAGATATCCGTTTGGCTCGGGAGGGAAGCGCGTGTGGATTTTGAGGTCGGGATTTTCTGCGAGATCCTTGTCAATAATATCGTGTATAAAATTACTGTTGATAATTTCTTCCATTTTTTTAACCTCTCGGCTGTTATAATGTATCGATCATGGCGTTGATGCGGGCAAATACGCGGTCCTTGCCCAAGATCTGCATCACGGCGTACATGTCGGGGGAGTTAAGGCGACCTGTGATTGCTACACGCAAGAACATGCTGATATCGGCAACGTTGCCGCGGTAGCCCGTGGGATTTTCCTTGTATGCCTTCATATCCGAGGCAAATCCAAGCTCCTCGGCTACTGCTTTGATTTTGTCAAACCAGGTGTTCATGTCGTCCGCTTCATCAAAGGTTTGGGTGAAGCGCGCGAGTGCCGCCTTGATATCTGCCTTGTCAAAGGCTTCGGGATAGGTATCGGTTACAGCGAACCAGTCATCATAGAAAAAGTCAAGGTAGGGGCGCACGTCTGCAAGCACCGCAAAATCCTTGCGCGGCTTTTTGCCACCGCGACCGATCGATAAAATGGATTTTGCATAGGCAGGATCCGCCGTTAAGTGGGTATAAAGCGCAGTATCGTAATCCTTTGCCCAAGCCACCGCCTCGTCATAAATGCGGTCGGTGCTCATACGGGAAATGACGTTTTTCGATACGTCGCGCAGCTTGGCTGCATCAAAGAGAGAGCCTGCGGGGTTCATTTTTTTGTAAGAGAATTTAAAGCTGTCAATGGGGGCATCGGGGTTGGCGCGTCGCCAATCCTCAAAGTTGGAATTGAGCACCGTCATCAGGTATTCATAAACCGATGCTACGGGGAAGCCCGCTTCACGGTAATAGGTGAGTGCCAGCTCAGGGTCCTTGCGCTTTGAAAGCTTGCGCTTGGAGTCACCGTCCATTTTCATCAAGGGGCCGATGTGCAGGTACTTGGGCGGCTTAAAGCCAAGCGAGCGAAAGAGCTGGAGGTGGAAGGGAAGGGTCGGCAACCATTCATCACCGCGCACCACGTGCGTGGTATGCATCAGGTGGTCATCAACCGCATGTGCAAAGTGATAGGTGGGGATCCCGTCAGACTTCAAAAGCACGTGATCCATATCGTTTTCGGTCAGCTCAAGATTGCCCTTAATCAGATCGGTAAAGCGGATCTTGTTTTCGATTGAGCCTGTTGAGCGATAACGCAGCACCCAGGGCTTTCCTGCGGCAAGTGCCGCCTTGATATCCTCCATGGGGCGATCACGCCATACAGCCCATTTGCCAAAATAGCCGTAATTCGCCTTTCCCGCCTCTTGACGGGCGTGAATGTCGGAAAGCTCCTCCTCGGTACAAAAGCAAGGATATGCCATGCCCTCGAGCACGAGCTGCTTTGCGTATACGTGATAAATATCGGCACGTTGGCGTTGACGGTAGGGGCCGTATATGCCGTTGTCGCCGTCAACCGTGGCACCCTCGTCAAAGTGGATGTTGTAATGCTTCAGTGATTCGATGAGAATCTCAACCGCGCCCGCTACCTCACGCTTGGCATCGGTATCCTCTACGCGCAGAAAAAGCGTGCCGCCCGATTGGTGGCACATGCGCTCGGAGGTAAGCCCCTGTACGAGATTTCCGAGATGCACAAAGCCCGTGGGGCTGGGTGCCATGCGGGAAACGATCGCGCCCTCGGTGAGCGTGCGAGGGGGAAAGAGAGCCTCCATATCGGCCGGAGTTTTGGTTACGTTTGGGAAAAGCAGTGTTGCAAGTGCTGTTGTGTCCATGGTATACCTCGGTTATCTTAAAGTTCCATAAAATTTCTAATTTCATCAAGTGCCGTACCAAGCCTTGCAGGCTCGCCGTGCCCCGGATAAATAGTGGTGTCGGCAGGGAGAGCCGCAATCGCCAAAAGCGATTTTTGCAATGCCAAGGGATCGCCCCCAAAAAGATCGTATCTGCCGTATCCTGCGGCAAAGATCGTATCACCCGTAAAGGCAATGTTGCCGACCAAAAACAGAGCCGAGCCGCGCGTGTGCCCCGGTGTGCACATCACGCGAAGGGTCAGATCATCAAAGGTGAGCAATTCACCGTCGTCAAACAGACGGTCTGCCAAAGGGTAGGATTTTTCATAGCCGAAAAACAGCGAAAAAGCGTTTTTTGCACCGTCTGAGGGAAGCTCCGCATCACCGTGCGAAAGATAAATTGCGGCACCTGTTGCCGCCTTTACCTCTGCTACGGTCAGCATATGGTCAAAGTGAGCGTGGGTGAGAAGTATGGCAGAAAGCGAGGCGTTTTCCTTTTTCAGAGCCTCGGTAATACAAGCGGCAGGTGCGGTGCAATCAATGAGAACCGCAGTATGCCCTTGGGTAATAAGGTAACAGTTGGCGGCAAAACCGCCGGGCGTCAGATTTTGTATTTTCATTATTTTACCTATTTATTATGTACCGTTATTAAAATAGTATAACACATTTTATAATGCTTGTCTATAAGTTACATATAAAAACAAGGGAAAATATCATATTATTCTTAAACGCTCATCGAGCAGATAGGCAAACGGAACAGAGAAAGTCTTGGGTGGAAAATGCTTGGCGGAACAAACCGTTTTTATAAAATTATAAAATAACAAATACGCTCGCGCAAGCGAGCGTATTTGCGTAGTTATTTATTCTTCCTCAACGAAGCCATCGCGGATCGCGATCTTCCAGTAGCCCGAAAGCTTTGCATCGGTGAGTATATTGGGGCAGAAGAAATCAGACTTCATGCCGGAGAGCTTCTTGCCAACAAGCGTGGTGTTTTTGTTATATACCACGGGGATGACAGGCATATCCTTCATCAGAATTGCCTCGGCCTCCTCCAAAAGCGCTGCGCGCTTCTTCTCGTTTTTCTCAGCCTGTGCCGCATCTATCTTTGCGTTGTATTCCGTGCTGTCGTAGCCCGTAATGTGAGGGTTAAGGCTATAAGTGGTCTTGCCGTCTTCGCCTACAACTGTGGAATAACCGTTGCCGGAGAATGCCTTTGCAAAGGGGGCAAGGTAGGAAAGTGCCGTGGGTGCAGTGGATACCAGATCGAGTGCGATCACATCAAAGCTGCCGCTTTGCAGAGCTTCTCTGTATTCGCTCGCGTATGCACCGGTGTGCACCTTGCCGCCCTTGGAATCCACGGTTACAACCTCATAAACGCCAAGCTCCTTGAGCGACACATCAAAGCCAAGCTGCTTCCATGCAGCCACTGCAAGCTGTGCCATTTTGAGATGCTCTTCGCTTTCTGCATTCACGGTCAGCGTAAAGCTGTAATCACTTGCTTTGATACCGGCGTCTGCCAAAAGCTGCTTCGCCTGCTCCACGTTGGCAGCGGTTGTGAAGTAGCCCTCTGCCTTTTTGCGGAAGGTTGCGCTCTTATCAGCGCGGTAAAGAATGGACTGGGGAACGAGCGCATCTGCCGCCTCGGCATATACGATCGCCTCGGCGATCGCCTCGCGGTCAAGTGCCAGGGAAAGCGCATTTCTTACAGCAGCGTTGTCAAAGGGAGCTACTGCTTGGTTCATGTAATATACATGGGTAGAGTTAGAAGCAGTCACGTCCAGCTTCTTCAAAACATCGGCATACTCATCGGTGCGAGCCGCAAGCGGAATATAACCAAAGTAGTAAAGCTCGCCTTCTTCCTTGCTGTTGAATTTAGCAAGCTGATCAACGGCAGGGGTAGAGTAATCCACAATGATACGGTAAGGCGTTACGTACTTATCGGCATCATCCTTGGTGCGGTCACGGTAATAATAGCCGTTGCGCTCCAGCATAAAGCCGTCCTTCTTCGTATAATCCATTGTGTTGATGATGAAGGGACCGCTGCATACGATGTCCTTGCCAAGCTTGCTCCAGTTCTCGTTGGTGTCGATCTTGTCGGCACGAAGCGGATAGAGCGCAGGGCTTGTCAGAACGGGCAGGAAAGTATCGACATCAATGTCGCCCTCAAATTCGATCTCAAGTGTTTGGGGGTCTGTTACCATAACACCAAGGTGGTCAACGCTGTCATTACCTGCCGCAATAGCGCGTGCGTTTTTAACATCGAACAGCATGGCAACCGCGGGGTGAGAAACCGTGTTCGAGAACAGGCGCAGGAATGCGTACTGCGCATCGGATGCGGTGAGCTGCACGCCGTCCGACCATTTGGTTTCCTTCAAATAAAGAACAAGCTTATATGTGTCAGTTTCCTCATCGGCAATGTACTCGTAATCTTCTACCAGTGCTTTCTTTACGTCGCCGTCTTCATCGGCGGTAAAGAGCCCCTCGTAGATCAGCGATACGATCTGCAATGTCGCTTGATTGTCAAAGGCGTTCAGCGGATCTACATCGTAAACCCGTTCGCTCAGGTACATGCGAATGTAAGCACCCTTATCGTTTTCACCGTGCGAGCAGCCTGCAAAGCAGAGCAGCAGGCACACAAGACAAAGCATAAGTGCCACAATGCGTTTCATCATTTTGGTAGTCCTCCTTGGTGGGGTATGCGGCATACTGCCATACGATACCATATTAACGTTTTATATTATATCATGGCTTTAGCTAAATTTCAAGCGTTCCGTGCCACAAAAAAGCAAGGTTTGGACACTTGCACAATAATTTGGCAAAAAAATGGGCAACTTTCACATAGTGAAAGAAAAAAACGGAGATAATAAAAAAACATTTAGTAGCCGCACGGGAATCAAACCCACAAGCCTTGCGGCTAAGCGGGGGGCACAGTATGGCACAAAGAATGCGTAGCGATCTGGCAAGAGAATGCGGATGCGAGGAAAACGGGGAAGGCGTACGTGTGCTTCGCACACACGCATGCGGACATGAGATCTTGCGTGTGCAGATCAAGAGCGAGGAGGCGGCAAAGCGGATCGGAAAGCCTTGCGGCAGGTATGTTACGGTTTCCTGCGGCAAGGCACTTTATAAGGGGGAGCGTGCGGCTGAGGAGCTGCGGCGCGTGCTTGCCGTTGAGCTGCGGGAAATGGCAGAGCGCGTTGTGGGAAAACGCATTCAGCACAGCTTTTCCTTGCTGGTGATCGGGCTTGGAAACGCCCAAATGACGCCGGATGCCTTAGGTCCGCAAACGGTAGAGCGCGTTTCTGTCACACGCTTTGAAGATCGGGAGGAGCGCATGTGGGAGCTGTGTGATCACCCCTGTCGCATTTCGGCATTGGCAACGGGCGTTTCCTGCCAAACGGGTCTTGAAACAGCTGAGATCGTGCGCGGTGTTGTGTCTGTTACCAATCCCGATCTTGTCCTCGCGGTCGACTCGCTTGCGGCACGTGCGACAAGCCATTTGGGTACCACGGTTCAGCTTTCCGACACGGGGATACAGCCTGGCTCGGGGATCGGTGGCGGTCGCCCCGCGCTGACAGCTCAAACGGTAGGCGTGCCTGTTTTGGCACTTGGTGTACCAACGGTGGTGGAAAGTGAAACACTGGTAAAGGATGCATTGGTGCGCTTCGGTATCGAGGAAGATATGCCGGAATTTGAAGATCTGGTGCATGGCGGTAAGAGCTTTTTCGTTACACCCAAGGAGATCGATCTTTTGGTGCCAAGCCTTGCGGCACTGCTGGCGGATAGCATTGAGAAGGCTTTTTCCGTATAGGTTGCTTCCCTTAGCGCAGCGCAAAAACACACGATAAAAAACCGCTTTTTCTATCGCTGAAGCAGTAGAAAAAGCGGTTTTTAGGTGGATTTTATTTTAGCGTTTTTACAAATGCTTCAATGCGGTTGAGCGCTTCCTCTATGTGCTTAATGGAGTAAGCATAAGAAACGCGCGCAAAACGCTCGCCCCCTTCGCCAAAGGCGGTGCCGGGCACGATCGCACATTTGTATTCGTTGAGCAACTTGTCGCAGAAGGTGTCTGCATCAAGACCGAATTTTCCGATTTCGGGATAAATATAAAATGCTCCCTCGGGCTCAAATACATCAACGCCGATGTCCTGGAAGCCTTGGTAGACAAAACGGCGGCGGCGGTCGTATTCGCCCACCATCATGGCAATATCCTCGTCACCGTTTTTCAGTGCCTCAATGGCGGCAAACTGGCTGGTGGTCGGCGCGCACATAATGGCGTATTGGTGGATCTTGAGCATCTGCTCTGCAAGGGGCTTGGGTGCCGCAAGATAGCCCATGCGCCAGCCTGTCATAGCGTAGGACTTAGAAAAGCCGCTGGTAATGATCGTACGCTCCCACATGCCGTCAAGCGAGGCAATGGAAACGTGCTGCCTACCATAGGTCATCTCGGCGTAGATCTCGTCGGAGAGAACCAGGATATTGGTGCCGCGCAGCACCTCGGCAATTCCCTCAAGCTCCTCTTTGGTAAGGATTGCACCCGTGGGATTGTTGGGGTAGGGGAGTACCAGCATTTTTGTCTTGGGAGTAATGGCGGCACGCAGTGCCTCGGGCGTGAGCTTAAAACGGTCCTCTACCGTTGTTTTAACAATTACGGGTACACCGCCGCAAAGACGGGCAATGGGCTCGTAGCAAACAAAGGAGGGCGTTGGGATAATGATCTCGTCGCCGGGATCTGTTACCGAGCGAATGGCAAGATCGATCGCTTCGCTCCCTCCTACCGTTACAACGGTTTCCTCAGGCAAATAGGAGAGCGCAAAGCGGCGTTTCAGATAAGAGCAGATCTCGGCACGCAGCTCGGGCATGCCGGCGTTGGAGGTGTAATAGGTCTTGCCCTTTTGCAGGCTTTCAATACCTGCCTCGCGAATATGCCATGGCGTGACAAAGTCGGGTTGACCGACGGTAAGTCCTATTACATCCTTTCTGCCGTCAAGCAGATCGAAAAATTTCCGAATGCCGGATTTTTTCAGATTTGTGACAGTGTGTGAAAGAACAGAAGAATAATCGAACATCAGTTGCAGTTTCCTCTCTCGTCGATCTCCTCGACGCCGTAAACAACACCCTTGTCCTTGTATTTGCGTAATACAAAGTGAGTAGCGGTGGACACGACCTCCTCTATCGTAGCAAGCTTTTGCGCCACGAAATAGGCAACCTCCTTCATGGTCTTGCCCTCGATCAGCACGCAAAGATCGTAGCCGCCCGACATGAGGTAAAGGCTTTGTACCTCTGGGTAGTTGTAGATCTTTTCGGCAACACGGTCAAAGCCGCGGTCGCGCTGGGGGGTGATCTTTACCTCAATGAGTGCGGAAACATACTCGCGGTCTGTTTTATCCCAGTCGACCAGAGTCTTATATCCTACAATAACCCCGTTAGCTTCGTATTCCTTGATCAGTTTTTTGATATCGCCCGTTTCCTTGCCGCACATTACGGCAAGCTGTGCGGGGGTGAGGTTTGCATTATCCTCCAGTAGCTTAAGAATAGTATTCATAATTTCATGCCTCCTTGTCGGGTGCGTTTTTTTGCTTGATCTTGTTTAAAATTTCATCATATGTTAGGCCGTATTTTGCCGCGATGTCGCGCGCATAGCTCTTTCCGTCGGGCTTGGCGCGATAAATGCGGAAGGAACGCTTGCCCTCCTCAATGCCGGCAACCAGCGTGTCGATCGGCACACCGCCCGCGGGTACGGTGCGTGCGTTGACGTCATCGATTCTGTGTGCCAGCTCGTGCAGGTGGGTGGAAAAAATGCAGCGGCATTTTGCCATAGAAAGCCCAGCCAATACCTCTGCGGCGATATAGGATGCCTCAAAGGAGCCTGTCGAGGAGAGCGTTTCGTCAAGCAATACAAGGCTTTCCTCGCTGATCCCCTCAAAGATCTCGCCAAGGCGTGCACACTCCTCGCCAAGGCGACCCTTATCAATGGTGTCTTCAGCACCCGTGGGGAAATGGGTAAATATCTTGTCAACAGGGCTGAGGGAAGCCTTTTCGGCAGGCACGGGAAGACCGAGCTGTGCCATTGCCTGTATCAGACCCACCGCACAGGTGACAACCGATTTGCCGCCGCGGTTGGGCCCCGTCAGCACGTAAATGCCCGCGTTCTCATCAAAATCAATGTCGTTTGGAACCATTTTATCTTCGGTTTTCAGAGCCACAACGGGGTTGTAAAAGCTCTTGGCGCAAAAGGCGCGCTCTCTTGCCGGCAGGATCTCGGGTACCGTTACCGTTCCCCCTTTGATCTTCAACGCACGAATGAGGTTTGTGCCCTTTACAAGCAATTCAAATTCCGGCAAAAGGTTAAGAAGAAAATCGGTGTTTTCCAGCACGTATGTCTGCACGATTTTTTTCCAGGAGCGCAGAGAATGGCGGTAAACATCATTGATCGCCGAGTTAAAGGCAAGGCACAGGGCGGTCTTCTGGTTTTCGGTCTGCTTCTTGCCGAAGGGAACCAGCTCCGCAATACAAGTGTATTCATCATCCTTGAAATTCAGGCGCAAAATCTTTTGTAGGGTGTCGCCCGAGCGAAAGGGCTCGGGGTTAATGGCAAGCACGCCTGCATCGCGCGGGCGCAGCTGTGCATCAAGATTAACGCCTATCGTTATGCTCTTGATATCGCGCACGCGATTTGTCAGCTCCGCCAAACGCTCGTTGAGGTCGGCATAATAGGAGCTTTCCACAAGCTTGGTAATGTGATCGGCGAGCTTTGCGATCGCCCCGCTTTCATAGCTTGTTTTTTTTGCACAGAGCCCCTCGTAGAGCACGTCAATGCTCGAAATATACAGCTCGATCTCGGTAATGCCCGAAAGATAATCGGCAGTGTCGCCACTGTCTGACTCAAGTCTGCGGAGCTCCATGATATCATGGAGAATGGGAATCAGCTTGCCAAACGTACGGGTGATCTCCTCGTGGGCGAGAAGGTCAGCAAATACCGCTTCGCGGTAGCGAATAACGGCAGGATCCTTTGTAACAAATTCCGAAAGGGAGGCGCTTTTGAGGGGAAGAACCTCGGCAAGCCCCAGCTCTTCCAACGTAAAATCGTCAATTTCGGCAGCTTCACCCGAAATGTGACGCTCCTGCGTTTGCTTATCGGGGAAAAGCAAGCTAAAATCGGCAAGCTCGATATCCGGCATATGAACCTCCTCTTACTTCTAAAAATAATTATGTTAAAATTATATCACATTAATTTAAAAAAATCAACCCGATATTTTAAATTTTACGGTCAATCGCGCCGCGCTGTCTTGCAAAAGAGTGTGGAGTGTGATAAAATGGTAAAAGTAAAGGGAGGTGATCGTATGATGCAACGTGCAGCACTGGCAAAAAAGCTCTTAAACGGTATTGAAAAAATGCCAACCGTTGCAGTAGATGTAGGCTTTGGCGCGGCTGAGATCAGCGAGAACCGCCCGTTTGTCACGCCTGTGGAGCTATGGTATAAAAATCCTCGCTTGATACGCGCCATGCGCGCATGCGGTGTGTGCGAGGGTCAGATCACGGGTGAGGGTGCGGATTACGAAAAGCTAACGGCACTTTTTGAGAGCCTCCCCGCCACGGCAGGCAGTACACTTGCACAAGATCTCTTTGCAGATCTTGCTGCGCTGAGGGTGCCTTTTGCACCAACCGCTAAGGATGCGGCATCTGTTTGGCAGGGCGCAAACACCTACCTTGCTTCTCATACTGTGACACCGCGTAGCCTATTGGCGGAAAATCGAGCCTCATTGGTGCGTGTCAATGTAGGGGAGGGCTGTGAGGATAGCATCTTTGAAGGTTCAGTCAAGCCCCTCGTGTGCTTTGACACATTACTTCAAATAGAGTCGCCTGATTTTTCAAGGTGTGTCGAAGGGCTTGGCAAAAGCACGGGCTTTGCCGTGAAAGATCTTTCCGGAGTGGAGCAGGCTATTTTTGCTACGCTCGATCGATTTGCGGCGCTTGGCGCGTGCGCGGTGATGCTGGATCTCTCGGGCTTTGATCGGTTTGTAAAGACCGATCCCTATCATGCTGCCTTGGTGCTTGCGCGCGGACTCGCAGGGGAGAACGCTGCGCTTACCACTGCCGAACAAGTGCTTTGGCGTGTACAGCTTTTGCGTATGCTTAGCCGTGCCATGGCGGCGCACGGTATGCGATTTGTGCTCCGCGTGCGCTCTAAAACCGATCACGTTATGGGGGATTTTTCGACAAGAGCCTTTGAAAAGCTCCTGTTATATCTGTCGCGTGACCGTGCGCTCCCCACCACCTTGTTATCCTTTGCTGCGGGTGATCTGCCGCGAGGGCTATCTTCATTGCTTGATCGCTTTAGAAAAGAGGACGGCACACCCTTGCTGTACTTTGGGATCGATGCTGCGGGAGCAGCATCAGCGTTGCTCTCCCGTTCCTTGCGCTTCTATTTGCACCGCGGCGCCGCCTCACTGCTGCTTGGTGTGACCGACTGCGAGCAAGGGTGCTTTTCCGCGCCTGCCAAGGCGCGCTTTGCACGCGTGCTGTCAGCGGAGCTCGCACGATTTGCGGTAACCGACGGCAATGGGCTTTTCGATGAGAGCGCATTGCTGAGAGTAGCACAAGCCGTGTTTGCCGAGCAAGCCGCAAGATTTTTTGGAGTATGACACAATCACAAAAACGGGAGGGAAAACCCCTCCCCTACAGAAGCATAAAAACAAGGCGCACCATGTAAAATGTGTTTATGTAGGGGAGGCGTTTGGCCTCCCGTTCGTGGTTCTTTATCAAGTTTGTGAATGATAAGAAGGGGCAGAGAATTTCAGGTTCTCTGCCCCTTCTTGTTGGTCGTGGTTTTGTTAAATTTCAAAGCTGTCCTTGCAGTGCCAATTACGAAAGCACAAAGGTTTTGATTGCTTTAATGGCGGAGCCTGCTTCGTATTCGCGCACCTCACCAAGGGCAAAAAACGCACCCGTTTCGCTACATATACGCACACGCTCTCCCGTTTTCAGTGCCGTTCCCACCTTTGCTTGGTAGATCTCACAGCCACTGCGGCACAGCTTTTCAAAAAACGGAGATAGGCGCACGGTGGGGAGGTCTGCAAACAGCTGCTCAATTGGCAAAAGTCGGTTAAGCCGTTCCTGTTCGGTAAGGCTTTCCAGCTCGTCAAGGGTACAACAGCTTTCAAGCGAAAATGCGTTCACCCTTGTGCGCCGCAGGGCAGCCATTGCGCCGCCACAGCCAAGGTCACGCCCAATATCGGCACACAGGGTGCGGATGTAGGTTCCGGAGGAGCAGTGTACCTCAAGCGCATAGTCCTCGTCCTTTTCGGTGGGAGTGAGGTTGAGGGTGTGAATTTTCACCTCACGCGCTTCGCGCTCGATCTCCAATCCGCGCCTGGCGAGGTCTAACAGCTTTTGACCGTTTACCTTCAGTGCGCTATACATTGGCGGCGTTTGCAGATAGCTGCCGCGATAGTGCATTGCCGCGTTTTCTACTTCACTTTTGTTTGGAAAGTTGGCTGACGTGGTGAGAATTTCTCCTGTGATATCCTCTGTGTCGGTGGTGATACCAAGGCGTAAAACCGCTTCATAGCATTTGTCATGTGCGGTAAGGTATTCAGCCGCCTTTGCCGCGCGGCCCACGAGTAATACCAGAACGCCCGTTGCCAACGGGTCAAGGGTGCCGGTGTGCCCCACACGGCGCGTGCCGTAGAGCTTGCGCACCCTGCCTACCACGTCGTGCGAGGTCAGTCCCTGTGGCTTGTCGATCAGCAACACACCGCAGGGCTCTTGTAAGTCATTCATAGCTGCTCCTTTAAAAAGCCGATGCTGCTGACATCGGCTTTTATTTAATCAAAATGAACGGTTACGGCATGAATGGGAAAACCCTTTTCGGAAAAATTGCGCTCGTATTCCGTCATAATGTTCCCTTCGTTCAGAGGGCTGTTGTGCAGATCGCGTGTTAGATCGGTCACGCGAAGGCCCATTGCCTCAAATTCCCCAAGAGAAAAATCAAACAGGTTCACGTTATCGGTTTTAAAGTAAAGCTTACCGCCTGCCTTCAACACCTCGCGGTAACGTGCGAGAAAATCTCGGTGCGTCAAGCGTCTTTTGGCATGGCGCGCCTTGTGCCACGGGTCGCTGAAGTTGAGATAAAGGCAGTCGATGCTGTGCGCGGGGAACCATTCGGTCAGGTTTTCGGCATTGCCGATCAGAAAGCGCAGATTGTCGGGACGCTCCTCTCTTGAGAGCATAGCTTTTTCAAGGGCGGTCACCATGACATCGGCAACGACCTCCATTGCAATGAGGTTGATTTCGGGGCGTTGCGCTGCCTTTCCGCAGGCAAAATTGCCCTTACCGCACCCGATTTCCAGGTGAAGGGGACGCTTTTGCAAAAAAAAGGCATCTGGATCTTCTTTTAGCTTTGCGGTGTCCTCAATGAGTAGCTCAGCACACGCGGCAATGCGCTCTGCCCCGTGCTTTTTCTTGCGGGCGCGCATCAGACGTTGAAACGGAACACCACAATGTCACCGTCCTCCATTACATACTCCTTACCCTCGCTGCGAAGCAGCCCTGCTTCCTTTACGCCATTCATCGATCCGATCCGCTTGAGATCGTCAAACGCAACGACCTCCGCGCGGATAAAGCCGCGTTCAAAATCACTGTGGATCTTGCCGGCAGCCCCCGGTGCCTTTGTGCCGCGCGTGATCGTCCAGGCACGCACCTCCTTGGGGCCGGCAGTGAGAAAGCTGATCAGTCCAAGCAGGGAATAGCTTGCCTTGATGAGGCGGTCAAGTCCGCTTTCGGGAATGCCGAGATCGTCAAGGAATGCCTGCTTTTCTTCGCCGGAAAGCTCTGCGATCTCCGCCTCGATCTGTGCACATACAGGTATAATGCCCGCTTTTTCGCTTTGTGCAAACGACTTAAGCTTTGCATACATGGGGTTGTCCGTGGGCTCAGCTCCGACATCGTTTTCGCTGATATTTGCCACGTAGATCACGGGTTTTAGGGTGAGCAAGGGCGTGTCGTAAAGCACAGCACGCTCATCATCGGTCAGCTCTACCGTGCGCGCGGTCCTGCCCTCGGAGAGTGCCGCCAAAATGCGTTCAAGCACCAAAAGCTCACCGGCAAGCGTTTTGTCACCCTTCATGGCTTTTTTGGTGCGATCGATGCGGCGCTCCAACATTTCAATGTCGGAGAAGATCAGCTCCATGTTGATCGTTTCAAGATCGCGAATGGGGTCAACGTTGCCGTCAACGTGAATAATGTTATCGTCCTCAAAGCAACGTACTACGTGAATAACGGCATCGACCTCGCGGATGTGGGAAAGGAATTTGTTGCCAAGCCCCTCGCCCTTGGAGGCACCGCGCACAAGCCCTGCAATATCTACAAATTCAATCACCGCGGGGGTGTATTTTTCGGGCGCATACATGTCTGCAAGATAATCCATGCGTGCATCGGGTACGGCAACCACGCCTACGTTTGGCTCAATGGTGCAAAAAGGATAGTTTGCCGATTCCGCCCCTGCATTTGTTAAGGCGTTAAACAGCGTGCTTTTGCCGACGTTCGGCAACCCCACAATTCCAAGCTTCATAAATATAGATCTCCTTATTGGAAACAGTCATAAATTTAATTATATCGCATTTTTTGGGATTTGGCAAGAGCTTGCGTAAAAATACTTAAAATGTAACATTTTTTTAAAAAAGCTCTTTTCAAATGTGAAAGAGTATGGTATAATAACTAACAATTGGAACGTTTTAAAACCATTCGCTTTGCGTTTGGAAACGGGAGGGAAAGCCAAAATGTTGGAAACGAAAATTCTGATCGTTGATCACACCGACTTTTGCGATGTGCTAAAAGCGCACCTTGAGGCCGTGGGACTTACAATCAATACTGCCAGTGACGGTGTTTCCGGCATGACCGCCTTTAGAAAGGCGACCCCTGATGTGCTTCTCGTTGCCGCGGAGCTGCCGTACCAGGGCACACAACAGCTGCTTGCGCTGTGTGCTGAGCACAGCACGCCCGTGATCGTTATGGCGGCAAGCGGTGATGTAGGGGCAAAGATCGCGCTGCTTGATGCAGGTGCTGACGACGTGCTGGTAAAGCCCTTTGACCTTTATGAGCTTGTCGCGCGCATCAAAGCACTGCTGCGTCGCGTAAGGGCACTCACAGATCCCCGGCACAGTGATGTGATCCGTTTTGAAAATTTTGAGATCAGCCAAGAAAAATTCGAGCTTAAGCTGGGCGGAAAAAAGGTGGACATCCCCCCAAAGGAGCTTCAACTGCTTTATTGCCTTGCCTCCAGCCCTAACCGTGTGTTCAGTCGCGAGCAGCTTTTGGAGCACGTGTGGGATTTTGCCTTTCTCGGCGACAGCCGCACGGTTGATGTACATATCAAGCGCTTGCGTGAGAAGCTGAAGGGCGTATCGGAAAAATGGGCACTCAAAACAGTTTGGGGTGTCGGTTACAAATTTGAGCTGTACAATTGAGCAATAGACTCCAATGAATGTCTGTTAGACTGTTACTGCCGTGTCATTGCGGAAAGGAGCTTTATGGAAGAAAAGGATATATTGCCTGAGGCACAGGAGTCAAATGAAGGCACAGCCTCATTTCATGATATTGATACAGATATAAGCGAGGCACTGCCCCAAGAGCCAACACAGCTCGAGGTCGAGCTGGAGGAAAGCTGTGAGCAGGTGCCGCAGGGTGAGGATGCAGAGCCCGAGATATCGCTTGATTGGAAATTCGGTGCTACCGCATCACGCGCTCCCGCCGCACAGCCCGGCAAGAAAGAGGGAAAACGGTTTTTTGGCGTATTCGGCGCAGTGATCGCGATCTGCATGGCGTTGCTTGTTGTTACGCTGTTTCTTGGTGATACCGGCATAAAGATCTACCGCACGCTGACAAACGAGCGCACTGTTTTTGTGAAGGAATATGACAACGGTGACAGCGGCTTGCTTGCGCCGGAGCAGGCGGCGGATGTGATCAAAAAATCTACGGTAACCGTTTCCGTTCGCACGCAAACAGGCACGGCGATCGGGTCCGGTTTTATTTATACTGCAGACGGCTACATTTGTACCAATCATCACGTGGTGGAAAACGCTGTTACCGTGCAGGTTATTTTGCCTGACGGTGAGGCGGTAGACGCTACGGTCGTGGGTACGGATGAAATGGCAGACCTTGCGGTGCTCAAGATCAATAAAACGGGGCTTTCCCCCGTTAAAATCGGCAGATCTGCCACAGCGCTTGTCGGCGAGAGCGTGGTTGCCGTTGGCACGCCCGCAAAGCTGGATTACGCAGGCACTGCAACCTTTGGAAAAATTTCCGCCACCAACCGTATTGTTGCCTTGACGGATGACAGTGGCGTGGTAAATAAGAAAATGACCGTGCTGCAAACCGATGCCAGCGTAAACCCCGGCAATTCGGGTGGTCCCCTTGCCAATATGTATGGCGAGGTGATCGGTGTTGTGGTGATGAAGGTTTCTTATTTCGGTGGGACTGTTTTTGACGGCATTGGCTTTGCTATCCCCATTGACGGTGCAAGGATCGTGATCGATGCGATCATTGCAAACGGTAAATTTGAGGGTGAGAATCCCATAGCCACAGGCAGGTCGCTGCTTGGTGTGACCGGCAGGGGCGTTGTAGGTGGGTATTGGTATTCCGACCTTACGGCTGACAGCGTTTCGCAATCCGAAACCGAAAAGGCGGGCTATACCTATATGCCCTATGACGGCGTGTATGTCATCAATGTCAGCGGTGCAAACGCTGTGGAAAAGCTGCAGCAGGGCGACGTCATTACAAAGATCAACGGTTTAAATATGTACACAGTGTATGACATCATCAATCAGGTAAACCGTTTTCCTGCCAATCAAACCGTTACCCTTACGGTAAAGCGCCCTGACGGTGCGGAGTACAGAGAATTAAACATTGACATCGTTTTACTTTCGGAATGATGTGTGAAGAAGGGAGAATATGTATGCTTGGTTTTTTAGATCCCTTAAGAACCATTACGTCAGATAACGCCCTTTGGGTGGCACTTCTGCGTTTGTCGGTCGCAGCCTTTTGCGGCGGCTGTGTTGGCCTTGAGCGTGGCAAAAAGCGCCGTCCTGCGGGCTTTCGCACGCACATGCTTGTCTGCCTTGCGGCAGCACTTGCCATGATCATCAGCCAGTACCTCACCATGATGGTTACAGAATATTGGGATGCCCTTGTGGTAATACAGGGGGGCGGAAACAAATACACCGACGTGTCACGTTTTGGCGCACAGGTCATCAACGGTATCGGTTTCCTTGGTGCGGGCACCGTGATCGTCACGGGCCGTCAACAGGTCAAGGGATTGACCACTGCGGCAGGCCTTTGGGCTTCCGCGTGCATGGGGCTTGCAATCGGTGCGGGCTTTGTAGAGGGTGCCTTTGTCGGCTGTCTTCTTATCATTGCAACTATTACAGTGTTTAATCATTTGGAGCGCCGTATTTTAACTCGTGCGCGCAACATCAATCTTCACATAGAATTTGCACACGTGGATGATGTCGGTGCGGTGATCAGTGCAATTAAGGCACAGGATATCCGTATTTTCGATGTGGAGATTCACAAGAACAAGGAAGCGGGTGCCAACCAAAGCGCCGTGTTTTCCATTCGTTTGCCTAAGCGCATGTCCCACGCTACCGCAATGTCTATGATCGCGGGTGTGGAAAATGTGCGCGCGATCGAAGAGCTGTAAGGAGGATGAATATGTCTGAATTGTTAGATTATCTCCGCTTTGCGGACGGGTTTCATATGTGGGGCGCGGTGTTTCGCATGGTTCTTGCCGTTATATGCGGCGGCATCGTTGGTATTGAGCGTGAATATAAGCGCCGTCCCGCAGGCTTTCGTACCCATATCCTCATTTGTCTTGGTGCCTCGCTCACCACACTTACCAGCCAGTATCTGTATCTTGAAATGAACTGGTTTACCGACCTTGCCCGTCTTGGTGCACAGGTCATTGCCGGCATGGGCTTTATCGGTGCAGGAACGATCATCGTTACCAAGCGTCGCCAGGTCAAGGGCCTTACCACCGCAGCCGGTCTTTTCGTTTCGGCAATCGTGGGTCTTGCTATCGGCGCGGGATACTTTGAGGCGGCCTTGATTGCAACGTTTTTGATCCTTGTTATTGAGCTCGTGCTTTCACGCCTTGAGTATTTTATCATGTCAACATCCCGTAATATCAATCTTTACATCGAATATAAGGAAAATCAAAGCCTTGTACTTATGACCGAGTGCTTGCGCACACACAGGGTTGGCGTAACCGACCTGCAGATCACCAAATCGGGCGCCGCATCGCAAAACCCCTGCGCTATTTTCTCGCTGGATCTGCCGCGCAAGCTTTCACACGATAAGCTGATGACGGCACTTGCCGGCGTTGAGGGTGTTGTTTCGGTTGAGGAGCTGTAATATTTAATAAAAACAATCAATAAAACCGCATGAGAGATCCTCGGTGAGGGTGCTCATGCGGTTCTGCTTTTGCACTGTGAAGGTCGCGTGTGGCAGGTGTAAATTTTTCTCTTTACAAACAGGAAAAAATATGGTAAAATAAAACGTGCTTTTGGAAAAATAAAAAGGGGGGATTTCGTGCGTTTAGATAAGCTTTTAACAGTTACCGCTACGGCTACGCGCAGCGAGGCGGCACGTGCCGTGCGTGCAGGCGCGGTGCTGGTGAACGGCGTGCCCGCCAAAAGTGCTGCAGTGCATATTGACCCCGAACGGGATGCGGTGGAGTATTGCGGTAGGGCGGTTATGTACCGCACGCATCACTACATTATTTTAAACAAGCCTATTGGTTATGTCAGTGCTACGGAGGACGGCAAGGATCCCACCGTGCTGGAGCTGTTGCCGCCCAAGTATACTGCTTTGGGGCTCTTTCCCTGCGGCAGGCTCGATAAAAACACTTTGGGGCTGATGTTGCTGACTGACGACGGAGATCTCGCGCACCGTCTGCTCTCGCCCCGCCGACACGTCACCAAGCGCTATTACTTCCGTGTGAAATTTCCCTTGACCGAAGCGGAATGTGCACGCTTTCGAGAGGGCTTGGTGCTGGAGGACGGATATGAAACCAAGCCTGCAGATATCGCACTTTCCTCTGATATGACATCGGGCGTTATCACGCTGATCGAGGGAAAATATCACCAGATCAAGCGCATGATGCTTGCTCTGCACAATCAAATCACGCACCTTGAGCGTATATCCTTTGGGCCTCTTAGCTTGCCCTCGGAGCTCGCACGCGGTGCATGGCGCGAGCTGACGCAAGAGGAGGAAAACGCCCTTCGCGAAGCCGCAAAATAACTTGTCCCTATGAAAGGAAGATGAAAATGGCTCAAAACATTTTTGAAATTCTGGCAAAGGAGCTTTCTCTCACAAGCGAGCAGGTTGAAAAAACCGTGGCGCTTATGGATGAGGGAAATACCATTCCGTTTATTTCCCGTTACCGCAAGGAGGTCACGGGCTCGCTTGACGACACACAGCTTCGCAAGCTTGAGGAGCGATTGAAGTATTTGCGTAATATTGAGGCACGCCGCGTGGAGGTGAAAAATCTCATTGCCGCGCAGGAAAAGCTTACGCCCGAGATCGAGCGCGCGATCGACAATGCCGTCACCATTACCGAAATTGACGATATTTACAGACCCTTCCGCCCCAAGCGCAAAACACGTGCCTCTGTGGCGCGCGAGCGCGGACTTGAGCCTCTTGCCGAGGCGTTGCTCGCACAGGAAAAGAGCTACACGCCAACGCTTGACGAGCTTGCCGCATCGCTGGTGGATGAGGAAAAGGGCGTTGCCACGCCCGAGGCTGCGTTTGCGGGTGCTATGGATATTATTGCCGAGGAGATCTCTGATCATGCCGACTACCGTAAGGGCATTCGTGCGCTTACCGTGGCGCACGGCTTGATCGAAACCAAAAAGGCGAAGGACGAGCCCTCGGTTTACGAGCAGTATTACGATCACAGCGAACCCGTGAAAAAGATCCCCGGCCACCGTGTGCTTGCAATCAATCGCGGTGAAAAGGAGGAGTTTCTTAAGGTTAGCGTCACCGTTCCTACCGATATTGTGCTGAATTATCTGTTTAGCTTGGTGGTCAAGGCAGGGGAAAGCCCCGCTAAAAAATATGTCAGTGCTGCCGTTACCGACAGCTATGAGCGTTTGATCGCACCTTCCGTTGAGCGTGAGATCCGAAACGATCTGTTTGATGCTGCCAGTGAGGGCGCAATCGTCCTCTTTTCCGATAACCTGCAGCATCTTTTGATGCAGGCACCCATTAAGGGCAAGACTGTGCTCGGCTTTGACCCCGGCTATGCACACGGCTGTAAGCTTGCGGTGTGTGATAAGACGGGCAAGGTGCTGGATACGGCGGTGATCTACTTGCACCGCGAGAATCAGGCAAAGGATATTATGAAGCGCCTCATTACCAAATGGGGGGTTGACGTTGTTGCGATCGGCAACGGTACCGCATCGCGTGAGAGCGAGAAATTTGTTGCCTCGATCTTGCGCGAAATGAACGTCAAGACTAAGTATATTATCGTGAGTGAGGCGGGGGCTTCGGTATACTCCGCATCTAAGCTCGCGGCAGATGAATTTCCCGAGTTTGACGTAATGCAGCGTTCTGCGGTTTCGATCGCGCGTCGCCTGCAGGATCCGCTTGCTGAGCTTGTGAAGATCGACCCGAAGGCGATCGGTGTTGGGCAGTATCAGCATGATATGAAGCCCGCAAGGCTTGACGAGGCTCTGTCGGGCGTGGTAGAGGATTGCGTAAACCGCGTGGGCGTGGATCTTAACACGGCATCGCACTCCTTGCTTTCCTACATTTCGGGTGTCAACGCTGTGAGTGCAAAAAACATTGTAAAATACCGTGAGGAAAACGGTGAATTTCGCACCCGTGCGGAGGTGCTAAAGGTGCCGCGCATCGGTGCTAAGGCATACGAGCAGTGTGCAGGCTTTTTGCGCGTGCCCGGCTCCGCGGAGGTTATGGACAATACAGGTGTGCACCCCGAGAGCTATGCGGCGGCACATGCATTGTTAAAACGCTTCAGCTACACCGAGGAGGATGTGCGCGCAGGAAAGCTGACGGGTATTTCTGCTCAGGTAGCAAAGCAGGGTGCCGCCAAAATTGCCGCCGAGCTTGGCATTGGCGAGCCTACTCTTATTGATATTGCCGCTGAGCTTGAAAAGCCGGGGCGCGACCTGCGTGACGATTTTGCGCCGCCTCTGCTTTCCGAGGACGTGCTGGAAATGACCGATCTTAAGCCCGGGCAGGTTTTGACGGGCACGGTGCGTAACGTGATCGATTTTGGTGCATTTGTGGATATCGGCGTGCACCAAGACGGTCTTGTGCATATCTCCGAACTCTCCGATAAATTTGTTAAACACCCCCGTGACGTGGTTTCGGTAGGTGATATCGTGCGTGTGCGTGTGCTTTCGGTAGACGTGGCAAAAAAACGCATTGCGCTTTCTATGAAAACGGTGAAGAACGAGGGCTAAGCTCAACGGCTTTTTCTGCGGAGTTTTCATAATATCTGTCGATTTTTATGTTTTTCGAACCCGTTTGTTCATAAATGAACGAAAAACATTTGAAGTTTTGTTTTAAGTGAGCAATGTGTGAAGAGATCAAACGCAAGGTTGTGCATCTTGCCCAAACATGGCAAAAATTTTTTGTAGTTTTGCCATCTTCCCATTTTGCAGGAAATTTGTTATAATAATATCGTTAGAAATATACGTTTGGGGCGGTTGTCGCCCCCGAACAAGGAGGATTTACAATGGCAAGCTTATCCCTGAGACACATTTACAAAAAGTATGCCGGTGGCGTAACCGCAGTGTCCGATTTCAACCTTGAGATCAGAGACAAAGAATTTATCGTATTCGTCGGTCCCTCCGGTTGTGGTAAAACTACTACCCTTCGTATGATCGCAGGCCTTGAGGAGATCACCGAGGGTGAGCTTTTCATCGGCGACCGTTTGGTAAACGATGTAGCTCCTAAGGATCGTAAGATCGCGATGGTGTTCCAGAACTACGCACTTTACCCCCACATGACCGTGTTCGACAACATGGCGTTTGGCTTGAAGCTGAACAAAACTCCCAAGGAGGAGATCAAGCGCCGCGTTGAGGAGGCTGCCCGTATCCTTGATATTACTCACCTTCTTGACCGTAAGCCCAAGGCTCTTTCCGGTGGTCAGAAGCAGCGTGTAGCTCTGGGTCGTGCAATCGTGCGTAACCCTGCGGTATTCCTTCTTGACGAGCCGCTTTCCAACCTTGACGCAAAGCTTCGTGCAACGATGAGAACCGAGCTGACCAAGCTCCACAAGAGCGTTGGTACCACCTTCATCTACGTAACGCACGACCAGGTAGAGGCTATGACCATGGCTACCCGTATCGTTGTTATGAAGGACGGTCTTATCCAGCAGGTAGATACTCCTCAGCACCTTTACGATCTGCCCTGCAACATCTTCGTAGCAGGCTTTATCGGCACTCCTCAGATGAACTTCATCAACGGCACACTGTCCCAGCCTAAGGGTACTAAGGATATTTACTTCAACTTTGACGGCAACTCTCTGAAGCTTCCTGCAGAGAAAAATGCAGAGGGCGAGCTTGATGCATACATTGGCAAAGAGGTTGTTGCAGGCGTTCGTCCCGAGTGCGTGCACGACGATCCCAGCCACCTTGGCATGTTCCCTGAGAGCTGCATTGATGTAGACGTTGACGTAACCGAGCTTATGGGTGCAGAGATCTATCTCTACCTCAACAGCTTTGATAAGGTGGTAGAGGATGGCTCTAACAAGTTCATGCCCAAAGAGCCCACCAAAATCACCGCACGTGTATCTTCTCGCTCCACCAGCCGCGCGGGCGACAAGATCCAGGTTGCAATTGACGTATCCCGTGTACATATCTTTGACAAGGATACCGAGCGTTGCATCGTTCACTAATAAAATAAAGCATTGCGCTTAAAAAATGTCCCACGCGACAAGCTCGCGTGGGACATTTTTTTTTGACATGACGTATTTTAACGGTTGTATATATTGAATAATGATATTACCTATGTCTTTGCGCCGTTTTTCAACCTCTGATCTGTTACATCAGGGTGCTTGACATACAACGCTCAAAGGTGTAAAATATAAAGAGTGATTCTAAAAGCTAATACAAACGGTAGCGAAGGGAGGGGATCGCATGGCACAATGCATAACAGGGGCGGAAAAGCAGTACCGAAGCACCGCCACCCGTCTGGGGTTTTCGTTGCTTATCTTTTACGGCTTGTTTCAGATTTACAGCGTGATCATGACCGCGTTGGTCCCGTTGTTGACCGATGAACTGTCAAAGACGGCAGGCACCGTGTTGTACGAAATTCTTTATGGCGTGCTATATGCCGTGGCTTTTGTCGTGCCGGTTCTCTTTTATTATCTTATTTCAAAAAAAGAGTGGCATATGCCGCTTGATGCACAGCTTATCCTGCCGCGCGAAACACCGCTTTATATTTTTGCCGGGATCGCACTTGTTCGTGCGGCCGGGTATTTAAATGCAATGCTGCTTGAGGTGTTTGATTACAGCGTTTTCACACAAGAGGTCATATTTGATACCCAAGCAAGCACCAATTACGAGCTGGTGCTGATGTTCTTTACGCTTGCGATCGTGCCGGGGTTTGTTGAGGAGCTGCTGTTCCGCGGCTTGATCCTAAAAAATCTTTTGCCTTACGGTAGAACCACTGCTGTTTTTGCCAGTGCCCTGCTGTTTGGCATCATGCATCAAAATCCCGGTCAGTTTTTATATGCTACTGTTGCAGGGCTGGTTTTTGGATATGTGTATGTGCATACCAACTCTCTTTGGTGCTGTGTTTTAATGCATGTGTGTAATAATTTTTTGTCCGTGCTCTTAACCGGCATAGGGGAACGCTTGCCCGAGAGCAACGCAACGTTTTTGGTGCTGGCTATCGATCTTGTGATTTTTGCACTTGGTATTGCGGGTGCAATTTATCTCATCCTTCATGCCAAGCGTGATCCCGATGCGGTGCTTTATGAGGGTGCCTTTGAAAGGGAGCTTACACCTGATGTAGAGTATGCAGAGATCCCGGTGCCGCTGTCGCGCCGTATCCGATTGTTTTTCTCGGTACCGATGATCATATATTTTGCGCTTTGCGCCGCGCAAATGATATTGCTTTTGGTGCTTTCGTTGCTATTTTAATATGAAAAATGATTTTAACATTCAAACCGATGAAGCGTTTATGAAGCTTGCTTTGGCTGAGGCGCAAAAAGCAGCCGAGGTGGGTGAAACGCCGATCGGTGCCGTTGTGGTGTCGGGCGGCAAGGTGATTGCTGCCGCACACAATACACGGGAGCATTGCCACGATATCACCGCCCATGCCGAGCTCATAGCCGTGCGTGCCGCAGCAAAGCAAAAGGGCGATTGGCGACTTGGTGACTGTACGGTGTACGTCACGCTTGAGCCTTGTCCTATGTGTGCAGGGGCACTCCTTGCTTCGCGCGTTTCTCGTGTTGTGTACGGCGCAAAGGACCCTACCGCCGGTGCTATGGGCACCGTCATAAATCTGCCACGTTATCCACTCGGCTCTTCGCCCACCGTTACGGCAGGCGTGCTTGAAGCCGAATGTCGCACTATCCTACAAGACTTTTTTCGCAGCTGCAGAAAACGGTAGGACCTATTAAGGAGAAAAATATGAATTTAAATGACTTTATGAAAAGAGAAGGGGAACAGCCTCTTGACTGTATTGTGCAAAACGGCGGTTTTTGTGGAATTTTTCGCAAAATTGCTTGTATTGGAGACAGCCTTTCCTCAGGCGAGCACGAGTCCTATGAAAACGAGGCAAAGGGCTATCACGACTACTACGACTACTCTTGGGGGCAATTTTTTGCCCGTGATGTGGGGTGCACCGTCTATAACTTTTCAAAGGGCGGTATGACCGCAAAGGCTTACGATAAATTTGCAAGAGAAAATGGCTTTTATGACGATGCTTATAAAAGTCAAGCCTATATCATTGCTTTGGGCGTGAACGATGTGTCGCGCGCCATTGAGGGTGTAACGGAGCTTGGTGAGTTGTCTGATATAGATCTCACCGATCACGCTAAAAACCGTGCTACCTTTACAGGCTTTTATGCCTCGATCATTGCCAAATATCAAGCCATTCAGCCCAAGGCAAAATTTTTTTTAATGACCATACCGCGTGACGGCGGCAGTAGTGAGAGACAGGCACTTTACGATAAGCACGCTGAGCTTCTTTGGGGGATTTCCAAAATGCTTCCAAACTGCTATGTGCTTGATTTTCGCAAGTATGCGCCCCTTTATGATGAGGCGTTCAAAAAGTCGTTTTATTTAGGTGGACACATGAACGCTTGCGGGTACCGTCTGACTGCGTTGATGGTAGAATCCTATATCGATTACATCATTCGTCACAACCCCGAGGATTTCGTACAGGTTGGCTTTATTGGCACGCCCTATCATAATGCCAAACGCAAATGGTAACAAATTGTGAAAATTTACGATTTTAACGGCAGTAAGAATATTTGTGGCATGAGGGTACGGGAAGCGAGAAAGCGATTGAAGCTTTCGCAGGAAAATCTTGCGGCAAAATTGCAGCTTGCGGGCGTTACGGTGGAGCGCGACAGCGTGAGTAGAATAGAAATAGGTACACGTTTTGTTGCTGATTATGAGCTTTTGGTGCTGTGTAAAATTCTGAATGTCACGCCTTCGTATTTGTTGGGGCTTGACGCAGACTAAAAAAATAACTGATTCTATCCCTTTCCAAAGTTTTCGGGAGGGTTAGTGAATTGCTTTTCGCATGGGCGAAAAGCAAGAGGAAGGGCACCCCTTTTTCAAAAGGGGTGCCCTTCCTCTAATTTTTTACCTCAAATTTACGCCAGCTTTTTCTCAAGACGTTCCTTGATCGCCAAAATAAAGTTTTTGGAGTTAACTGCCGTGGTCTTTGTGCCGGGGAGAACAAGTCCCACCAGATCCTTTGTCATAATGCCGTCGTTCAGCGTTTCAACGCAGGCACTTTCCAGCGCATCGGCAAAGGCGATCAGCTCGGGGAGCTGATCCAGCTCGCCGCGCTTGCGCAGTGCGCCCGACCAAGCGTAAATGGTAGCCATGGGGTTGGTGGAGGTATCCTCACCCTTGAGATAGCGGTAGTAGTGACGGGTCACAGTGCCGTGTGCCGCCTCATACTCGTATTTCCCGTCGGGGGAAACGAGCACCGAGGTCATCATGGCAAGAGAGCCGAAGGCGGTCGATACCATGTCACTCATCACGTCGCCGTCGTAGTTCTTGCACGCCCAGATAAAGCCGCCCTCGGAGCGAATGACACGCGCAACCGCATCGTCAATGAGGGTGTAGAAATACTCAATGCCTGCTTCCTCAAATTTCGCCTTGTAATCTGCCTCGTAAATTTCCTGGAAGATCAGCTTAAAGGTCTGATCGTATTGCTTGGAAATGGTGTCCTTTGCAGAGAACCAAAGGTCTTGCTTGGTGTTAAGGGCGTAATTGAAGCAGGAATGTGCAAAGGAGCGAATGGAGCTGTCCTTGTTGTAGGAGCCCTGCAAAACGCCGGGGCACTCAAAGTCGTAAACGGTTTCGCGGAAGGAAACGTTGCCCTCTTTATCGGTAAAAACAAGCTCAGCCTTGCCCTCGGTCGGCACGCGGTATTCGGTTGCCTTGTAAATGTCGCCATAAGCGTGACGGGCAATGGTAATGGGCTTTTGCCAGTTTCTAACGGCAGGCTTGATGCTGTCAATAAGAATGGGCGCGCGGAATACCGTGCCGTCAAGCATCGCGCGGATCGTGCCGTTGGGGGATTTCCACATTTCGGTGAGGTTATATTCCTCTACACGCTGGCGGTTGGGTGTGATGGTCGCGCATTTTACCGCAACACCGTATTTTTTGGTGGCGTTGGCACTGTCAACGGTGACCTGATCCTTGGTTTTTTCGCGCTCGGGGAGCCCGAGGTCGTAGTATTCGGTCTTGAGATCCACAAAGGGATAAAGCAGCTCATCCTTGATCATTTGCCAGAGCACACGGGTCATTTCATCGCCGTCCATTTCCACCAACGGCGTTGTCATTTTGATCTTTTTCATATGTATACCTACCTATCGGATTATTTGCTTTGTGCCGCGTAGTAGTTCATCAGGCACCCGCGGAGAATGATCTCCTTTTCGTTTTCGGTAAGGCCCTTTACAAAAAGGGTAAGCTCCTCAACCGAGCCGTCGGCACGAATGACCTTGGCGGGGAATTCCTCCACGCCTGCCGCGATCTTTTCGCGCACACCCTCAACAAATACAAAGTCGCCCTCGGCATATTGGAAAGGTGTGCCCTCGTCAAGCGTAAAGGGAAGAATGCCCCAGTTAATGCAGTTGGAGCGATAGCGCTTGGTGGCAAACTCGTAGCAAATGTTGGCAAAGCCGCCCAGCACCTTTTGGCAGGATGCCGCTTGCTCACGTGCCGAGCCGTCACCCGGGCGGTTAGCAAATACGCAAGAGCCAAATTGCGTGGCTTTGGCAAGCTTATCGGCATCCCCTACACGGGAAAGTGCAAAGCGGAGCTTTTCGGGAATCTCGCCCGCACGGCGCTTTGCTTCATCTGCCGCAACTGCTTTGGAGCGTCCAACGTAAGCGGGGCAGCGGCGAGAGAGCGCAAACTCGGAAAGGCGCAGGGGGTTGGAGCGATACGAGGAGGTTTCACCGGAGGGGATCAGCTCATCGGTGGTGGTCACGGGGTCGTGAATAACTGCTGCCAGCTCAACGAGCAGGTTGTCAGCAAGCTCGTACATCTTAGGCCAATCGGTAATGTTTGGGCCAAAGATGAGATCGGCATTCTTGTCTGCCTTTCCAAAGCCGTAGTAGCAACGCTTTTCGTAAACCGAACGGTCGTAGTGATATGCATGTGCCTCGTGCTCATAAGCAATATCGGTTGCAGCGGTGATAATACCGCCGTTTGCCGCGGTTGCGGCAATCGAGCGTGCGTCCATGAGAGCTACACCCGAAAGCTGCCCCTCGCCGGGCTTTGAGCCCTCACGGTTCGGGAAGTTGCGGGTGGTGTGGCGCAGCGAAAGCCCGTTGTTGGCAGGCACGTCACCTGCACCGAAGCAGGGACCGCAGAACGAGGGCTTGATCACAGCGCCGTTTGCAAGCAGGTCGGCTGAAACGCCGATGCGCGTGAGCTCCAGCGATACGGGCACACTGGTGGGATAGACGGAAAGCGAGAAGTAGCTGTTTCCAACGTTGCCTGTTTTTAGGATCGAGGCAGCCTCGTCAATGCTGTCAAACATGCCACCGGCGCATCCTGCGATAATGCCTTGGTCAGCCATGACCTTGCCGTCGGGGCGCACCTTGCTGACAAGATCAAGAGATGCCTTCTTGCCGAATTTCTCGGTCGCTTCCTTTTCCACCTCGGCAAGCAGCTCCTTTGCATGCTCGTTCAAATAGTGAATGGTGTAGGCGCGAGAGGGGTGGAAGGGCAGGGCGATCATCGATTCCATTTTGGAAAGGTCGATCTCTACCATGCGGTCGTAATATGCAATCTTGCCGGGGGCAAGCTTCTTGTAGTCCTCGGGGCGGCCGTGCGCACGGTAGTGTGCAGCAACCGTTTCGTCTGTTTCCCAAATCGAGGAAAGACAGGTGGTTTCTGTGGTCATGACGTCAATGCCGTTACGGAAGTCAATGGGGAGCTCGGCAACACCGGGGCCCACAAATTCCAGCACGCGGTTTTTTACAAAGCCGTTTTCAAAGGTGGCACCCACAAGCGCAATCGCTACATCGTGCGGGCCAATACCCTTTTTCGGCTTGCCGGTAAGGTATACCAGCACCACCTCGGGGCGGTTGATGTCATATGTGTTTTTAAGAAGCTGCTTTACAAGCTCAGGGCCGCCCTCGCCAACCGCCATGGTGCCAAGCGCACCGTAACGGGTGTGGCTGTCGGAGCCAAGGATCATGGCACCGCATTTTGCCATTTCTTCACGGGCAAAGGAGTGAATGACGCTCTGGTTGGCAGGCACGTATATGCCGCCGTATTTCTTTGCCGCGGAAAGACCGAATACGTGGTCGTCTTCGTTGATCGTGCCGCCAACCGCGCAAAGCGAGTTGTGGCAGTTGGTCATGGCGTAGGGCATGGGAAATTCGGTAAGGCCGCTGGCTCTTGCCGTTTGAATGATGCCGACATAGGTAATATCGTGGGAGAGCATCGCATCAAAGCGAAGCTCGAGCTTGTCCTCGTTGCCCGAAAGATTGTGGGCCTGCAGAATAGAATAGGCAATGGTGTTTTTGCGTGCCTCGGCGGGGGAAAGTGTAGCTGTTGCGGCAGGCTTGCCGTCAACCAAATACACGCCGTGTTCGGTTAATTTGACCATTTGAAACAGTCCTCCTTGATAAACAATCACTTTATTATAAAATATAATACGTATAATGTCAAGAATTAGCGGAGGATTTTAAGAGGATTTTTATTTGCCGCGGCGAACGCGTGCGCACTTTGCATAAAAACAGTGCGCTGCGCAGCCGCCTTGTTTGGATAACCTAACAAATGTAAAAAAATGCAAAAAAATAGATTGACATTTCTTGCGGATCTCGCTATAATGAAGTTAGTTTAGGCTAACAAATGCGCACTGAGCATCTGAAATTACAGTAAGGAGAAGCGTTATGAAGACACTAAAAAACGTTGCAGTGGGTAAAACCGTAAGGGTTGTAAAGCTGCATGGCGAGGGCGCCATTAAGCGCCGCATTATGGATATGGGGCTGACCAAGGGCGTTATGGTAACCGTTAGAAAGCTTGCCCCTCTCGGTGATCCTATGGAGCTTACTGTGCGCGGCTACGAGCTTTCGCTGCGTAAAGCTGATGCCGATATGATCGAGGTGGATTGATTTTTATTCTTTGAATGTTAGCGGTTGCTAACAAAAAACAAAAAGGAGAACGGACATGAATATAAGGATCGCACTTGCCGGCAACCCCAACTGCGGCAAGACCACATTATTTAATGCCTTAACGGGGTCCAATCAGTTTGTTGGAAACTGGCCCGGTGTGACGGTAGAAAAAAAGGAGGGAAGGCTGAAGCAGCGCGACGGCGTGGTCGTGACAGACCTGCCGGGCATCTATTCACTCTCCCCCTACACGCTCGAGGAGGTCGTGGCACGTAATTATCTTATCGAGGAGCGTCCTGATGCGATCCTCAACGTTGTTGACGGCACCAATATTGAAAGAAATCTGTATCTTACCACGCAGCTGACCGAGATCGGTATTCCCGTGGTCATTGCCATTAACATGATGGACGTGGTGAGAAAAAACGGAGACGTGCTGGATATTAAAGAGCTTTCTCGTCATTTGGGCTGCCCTGTGGTGGAGATCTCCGCACTAAAGGGTGACGGCGTTATGGAAGCAGCAGATCTTGCCATCGATGCGGCAAAGCACGGCAAAACGCTGCCACGGCACCTGTTTTCAGGGGAGGTCGAGCACGCGATCGCGCATATTGAGGAGGCAGCCGTGCACACCATGCCCGAGGAGCAGCAGCGCTGGTACGCCATCAAAATTTTTGAGCGTGACAGTAAGGTACTTGAGCGCCTTGCACTTTCTCCCGAAAAAATGGCACATATAGAGGCTGATATCGTAGCGGCGGAAAAGGCGCTTGACGACGATGCGGAAAGCATCATTACAAACGAGCGCTATAATTACATCGTGGGTGTCGTTGAAAAGTGCCTAAAGCGCAAAAATGCGGGCAAAATATCAATTTCCGAAAGGATCGACCGCGTGGTTACCAACCGTTTTGCGGCATTACCGATCTTTGCGCTCATCATGTTCCTTGTTTATTACATATCTGTATCCACCGTTGGTACTTGGGTTACCGATTATACCAACGACGGCTTGTTTGGTGATGGTTGGTATCTTTTTGGCATTGGCAGAAATGCTTATGAGGAAGCCATTGATGAATACGTTGCCGAAAACAAAATTTTGGAGCAAGCGGCTGTTATAATTGCTACCAATAAGGCGACCAATGATGAAATCAAGGGTATAGATGATCTTACGGGTGCTCTTGGCAATATTTATGATGCTGAAGCTGAGGATAAGCCTGATTTCGGCGCGTTTGAGGAGGCTGTCGGCTCCTATGGCGCACAGATCACCGCAGGCCTTGACGAGGCGGGTGAGTTCATTACTCTCGATGCTTGGCTTGAGGCTGAAATGGAGGGGGCGCCCGCCAATGACGAGTTTGGCATTTGGGTACGCGGTGTACCTCTTTTGGTTGGCAAATTGCTCACATCCATGAACGCAGCACCTTGGGTCGAAAGCCTGGTGCTTGACGGTATTGTAGCAGGTGTTGGCGCGGTGCTTGGCTTTGTGCCGCAGATTTTGGTTCTGTTTATTTTCCTTGCGTTTCTTGAGGCGTGCGGCTATATGTCGCGTATCGCCTTTGTGCTTGACCGCATCTTTTGCAAATTCGGTCTTTCCGGCAAATCCTTTATCCCGATGCTGATCGGCACGGGATGCGGTGTGCCCGGTATTATGGCAAGCCGCACCATTGAAAACGAGCGTGATCGCCGCATGACGATCATTACCACCACCTTTGTTCCGTGCGGCGCAAAGCTGCCTGTGATCGCTTTGATTGCAGCGGCGCTCTTTGACGGTGCGTGGTGGGTAGCACCCAGTGCCTATTTCATCGGCATTGCCGCTGTTGTCGTGTCAGGCATCATGCTCAAAAAAACAAAGTCCTTTATGGGCGAGCCTGCTCCCTTTGTTATGGAGCTTCCCGCATACCATATGCCCACATTTATTAACGTCATGCGCTCTATGTGGGAGCGCGGCTGGGCGTTTATTAAGAAGGCGGGTACTGTTATTTTGGCTTCTACCGTGCTTATTTGGATGTTTTCTACACTGGGCGTGGTTGACGGCAAGCTGTCATTTGATATCGAAATGGAGCTGCAAAACAGCTTTCTTGGGTACTTTGGCAAGGCCTTTCGTTGGATATTCATTCCGCTTGGCTTTGCGGGTATTGAAACAACGGTTGCTACCTTTATGGGTCTTGTTGCCAAGGAGGAGATCGTTGCGGTGCTCGGCGTGCTTGACTTTATCGATATGACACAGCTAGCGGCGTATTCGTTTCTTGTTTTTAATCTCCTGTGCGCACCCTGCTTTGCTGCAATGGGGGCGATCCGCCGCGAGATGAATAGCCCGAAATGGACTGCTTTTGCCATTCTTTATCAATGTGGCTTTGCATACCTCATATCGCTGATTATTTATCAGATCGGCGCGCTGTTTGCCGCAGATGTCAAGGCAAACGTCTTCGGTGTGATCGTAGCGGTTGCCGCCCTCATGGGGCTTGTATATATGCTGATTCGCCCCCAAGGGAAAGAAACAAGGCTTTCGAAGAAGGTCGTTGTCAGCACAAAGAAAAATATTTGATCGTAGCATCTTTTGAAAGGAGATGAAAAAATGCTTGCATGGTTGCAGCAAAACTGGGGAAATATCGTCATACTTGGCGTCATTGCGTTGATCGTTGGTGCGATTTTGTTTTCCTATGTGCGCAAAAAGCGCCAGGGAAAGAGCACCTGCCTTTGCGGCTGCTCGCAGTGTGCTATGCAGGGCATCTGTCATCAGCAAAAGAAAGGGAACGAGAATACTAAAGATAAGTAAAAAAGCGGGAGTGCGGAGATCGTTTGACCTCCCCACTCCCGTTTTATATACCGACACGGTATTGAAAAAGCTACCTTTTCTTCCAAAAGGAAAAAGCAAGGTAATCGGCGTTTTGCACTTCGCGCTCGTATATATCCGCTGCGTTTGCTGCATCGTGCAGGTCTTTTGCGGTGTGTATTAGCTCACCGTGCTCCCCCAATTTCACCTGCATTTCGGGCGGAAGCGAGAAAAAATACAAGGCACTGCTACGGCTGCCTCTTATGAGCTCATTTAAATTGTGATATCGCATATTACTTCCCTCAAGCGTGTGATTTGCGGCAATGCTGCCATGCGCTTTAACGGTAGTATGTGCGAGTGAGGAAAGGACTATGTTATGATCGTAACAACTGTTAAAATAGACGGCATGATGTGCGGCATGTGTGAAGCACATGTGAATGATGTGATACGTCGCACATTTCCAGTGAAAAAAGTAAAGACCTCCTATAAAAAGGGGATCGCGGAGCTTGTCACCACTGAGGTGCCCGATATTGAAAAATTGCGCGCGGCAATCGTGGGTACCGGATACCGTGTGCTTGAAATTTCACACAAGCCTTATCGAAAAAAGAGCATTTTTTCCGCGTTTTGCAAATGATCTGCCCTTAAATCGCTTGTTTTTATAGGCAATGCATTTTTTAGTATTTCATGTCTTGTGTGACAAAAAATGATTGACGGGGCCACCTTCTTGTGCTATAATAAATGCATAAATTGTCCCGAAAGGAATCTGAGTATGAAAATTCGCATCGGTATTTTTGGCTACGGTAATCTTGGCCGTGGCGTTGAGGCAGCCATTCGTCAAAACAAGGATATGGAGCTTGTAGCAGTGTTTACACGGCGTGACCCTGCCACGGTGAAGCTACAAACGGAAGGCGTGCCCGTTTATCACGCAGATAAGGCTGTTCAAATGAATAATGAGATCGATGTGATGATCTTGTGCGGCGGTAGCGCAACCGACCTGCCCGAGCAGACCCCCAAGCTTGCCACCTATTTTAACGTAGTGGATAGCTTTGATACCCATGCCCGTATCCCGGAGCATTTTGCAAACGTGGATCGGGCTGCAAGAGCAGCAAAAAAAATCGGCATTATTTCGGTGGGGTGGGATCCCGGTATGTTTTCCCTCAATCGCTTAATGGCAAGTGCTATTTTGCCTGAGGGCGAGGAATATACATTTTGGGGCAAGGGCGTAAGCCAAGGCCATTCCGATGCCATTCGCCGCGTAGAGGGCGTTGCTGACGGTAAGCAATATACCGTGCCGGTGGAAAGTGCACTTGCGGCAGTGCGTAGCGGTGCCGCGCCCGTACTGTCTACGCGCGAAAAGCACACACGTGAGTGCTTTGTTGTGGCAAAGGAAGGGGCAGACAAGGCAAGGATCGAGGAAGAGATCAAGAGCATGCCCAACTATTTTGCCGATTACGATACCACCGTGCACTTTATTTCGCAAGAGGAGCTTAGCGAAAAGCACAGAGGTATTCCGCACGGCGGCTTTGTGATCCGCAGCGGAAAAACGGGCTTTAACCGCGAGCACAATCATATTATTGAATATAGCTTAAAGCTTGATTCCAATCCCGAATTTACCGCATCGGTGATCGTGGCTTACGCAAGAGCCGCCTACCGCCTTGCGGCAGAGGGCCAAAAGGGCTGCAAGACTGTGCTTGATATACCGCCCTCGTACATCAGCGCGGTAGCACCTGCAGAGCTTCGCAAAAATCTTCTTTAAAGGGTGTGCATCCTTAGCACGATCCATACAAAAACCGCGCACGGAGAAACCGTGCGCGGTTTTTGGTTATATTAGCAAACTATGCCCTTAATAAAGATGTAAATGCCTATGACAACGAGGATGGAGCCGCCAAGGATCGTTGCCTTGCCCGAAAGCCCGGCACCGAATTTTTTGCCGATCAGCACGCCGCACATACAGATCAAGAAGGTCACGGCGGCGATGAGTGTAACCGCCAGCAGTGCCTGCCAAACGTTATACTCGGCAATGGTGAAGCCAACGGAAAGCGCGTCTATTGAGGTAGCAATGCCTTGTACAAGAAGTGCAGCCAGGCTAAATTTTGCCACAACGCTCTCGTCATCGCAAAGCCCGGCACGGCATGCCTTTACCCCCTCAAGCAGCATTTTGCCGCCGATAAAGGTGAGTAGCAGGAGTGCGATCCAGGGGATAAATTTCCCAAATGCCTCAAATTGCTCGGCAAGCGTATGTACGCAAAGCCAACCGGCAAAGGGCATCAGTGCCTGAAAGAGGGCAAAGGTGCCTGCAATCAGCAGCACGCGCCGCCATTTCATTGTGTGATTGGCAAGACCGTTCGCCAGCGACACCGAAAAGGCATCCATCGCGAGCCCTACACCAAGCAAAATGTTTGTAAAAAAGAAATGAAATCCCATACTTTTTTCTCCCTTCGATTTTGGCAAATAAAAAAACCCAAATGTGGCACTCGTGGCCCACACTTGAGTCTCGTAAATTAAAGCATGCCAGGCAACGCTGTGCCATTGTGTTGACATGCTGCGCGGCAATGCCGTGCTTACTACTCCCTCACAGGATACGTTTGGTATTATAGCAGATATGTTGAACCTTGTCAAGAGTTTTTTTTGTTAAACTTTGGATCCGCAAATGTTCTTTACTTACAATGTTTTGAAAAAACGACAAAAATCGAAAAAATAAATTTTAATTTTGCAAAAAACAAGAAAATCAAACAGCAAAATTGGAAAAATTCAGAATAAATTTAGAAACTCAAATAAATGTGTAGCGTAAAGTCAAGAAAAAGGAAACGCAAACGCGTGCAGGGCGCGTTTGCAATACTTCTGTGTGCGCTGGCGTGGTGCGACCGATCATGAACGGCTTCGCCCAAACTTGGTTTTTTCTCGAATTTTCTCGAAACTTCGCTTGACAAACATACATATAATATGTTATTATTAAAAGCGTAAAAAACGGTTTCTGTGACTGACGGAATTGTGGAGCCACCACGGGGGAGCAGAAATAATAGCGAAATTTGCAAATGCGAGTTTCGAGCCGACCGTCTGGGCACACTCGTTTCTTAGTGGAATCAGTGTGTCTTTTTTTTGCTTTTACATCACTTTGCGGAGGTGCTTGAATGAAGAAAAAAGTTGGAATTATCATGGGCAGCGACAGCGATCTGCCCATTATGCGCAAGGCAGCAGATACGCTGGCTGCCTTTGGCGTTCCGTTTGAGGTGCACGTGATGTCGGCACACAGAACGCCCGATGCTGCGGCTACGTTTGCGCGCAGCGCACGCGAGAACGGATTTGGTGCCATTATCGCGGCGGCGGGCATGGCGGCGCACCTTGGCGGTGTAATGGCGGCATATACTACGCTACCTGTGATCGGCGTGCCCTGCAAGTCTACCAATCTTGACGGTATGGATGCACTGCTTTCCACTGTGCAGATGCCCTCGGGCATTCCCGTGGCAACGGTTGCTATCAACGGTGCGGTAAACGCAGCATTGCTTTGCTGTGAGATGTTTGCCATTACCGACGAGGAGCTTGCTGCAAAGCTTGCCGCAAAGCGCGCGGCGGATGAAGCAAAGGTGCTTGAGAAGAATGCCGCTGTTGAAGCGGAGTTTGCCGCCTTTGCAAATCTTTAAGGAGAGTAAGTATGGGCGGCTTTTTTGGCGTTGCGGCGCGACATGATGCGCTGGCAGATACTTTTTTTGGCACGGATTATCATTCTCACCTTGGCACGGCGCGTGCCGGCATGGCGGTATATGACAGTGAGGTCGGGCTCCAGCGTGAGATACACAATATCAAGAACACACCCTTTCGCACCAAGTTCGAGCACGTATTTGACGATATGAAGGGCAGATCCGCTATCGGCTGTATCAGCGACGGCGAGCCTCAGCCCCTGCTCATTCGCTCCCGTCATGGTGCCTACGCGATCTGCAATATCGGTGCGATAACGAATGCGGACGAGCTGATCGAAAAATATTTTAAGACAAGCAGCGGCCACTTTGACGCGATGACGGGCGGTGCGGTCAATCCCACGGAGCTGATCGCGGCACTCATCGACCAAAAGGAAGATTTTGTGGAGGGCATCCGCTTTGCACAAAGCGAGATCGAGGGCTCAATTACGTTGCTTATTCTGCGCAACGGGGGCAGTATCATTGCCGCGCGTGATAAATTCGGGCGATTGCCCATGATCCTTGGTAAAGGCGAGGATGCATATTGCGTGACCTTTGAATCCTTTGCCGCGGAAAAGCTTGGCTATACGGTCTTCAAGGAGCTCGGACCCGGTGAGGTCGTCGAGATCACGCATGAGGGCACACGGCAGCTGGTTGCCCCCGGCAAGGAGATGAAGATCTGCTCCTTCCTGTGGTCCTATTACGGGTACTCTCCCTCGGCTTACGAGGGTGTAAACGTTGAGGTCATGCGTTACCGCAACGGTGCCATTATGGCAGAGAACGAAAAGAGGGAGGGGAAACTGCCGCAGCTTGATTTCGTTGCAGGCATGCCAGATTCGGGCACTCCCCATGCCATTGGATATGCCGGCGAGAGTGGCATTCCCTTTGCGCGCCCCTTCCTCAAATATACACCCACGTGGTCGCGCAGCTTTACACCAAATAAGCAGGTGGAGCGCAACCGCGTGGCAAAAATGAAGCAGGTGCCCGTCAAGGAGCTGATAAACGATAAGGATCTTATGTTTGTTGATGATTCGATCGTACGCGGCACACAGCTCAAAAGCACGGTTGACTTTCTCTTTAACAGCGGTGCGAAGTCAGTGCACATGCGCTCGGCTTGCCCCCCCATTATGTACCGTTGCAAATACCTCAATTTCACCAATGCCAAAAATGATATGGAGCTGCTCGCACGCCGCGTGATCCTCGAGCTTGAGGGCGAGGAAGGCGAAAAGCACATTGAGGAATACAGCGACGGCACAACTGAGCGCGGCAAGGCATTGCGCCGCGCGATCTCGGAGAAAATGCACTTTAACTCACTTGAATTTCAATCGCTTGAGGGCGTCTTGAAAGCGATCGGCGTTGAGCCCTGTAAACTCTGCACATATTGCTGGAACGGAAAGGAATAAAATTATGCACAATCAATCGAAATCTGAAAGCTACGCAGCCGCAGGTGTTGATATTACTGCGGGCTACAAGGCAGTTGAACTCATGAAGAAACACGTTGCACGCACCAAAAACGAGGGGTGCCTGGATGACGTTGGCGGCTTTGGCGGTTGCTTTGGCCTGAACATTGCGGGCATGGAGGAGCCGGTGCTCGTATCCGGCACTGACGGGTGCGGCACTAAGGTCAAGCTTGCCATTTTAATGGACAAGCACGACACCATTGGTATCGATGCTGTGGCAATGTGCGTCAACGACATCATTTGCGTAGGTGCTAAGCCCTTGTTCTTCCTTGACTATATCGCTTGCGGCAAAAACGTGCCCGAAAAGATCGCCGCGATCGTTGGCGGTGTGGCAGAGGGCTGCGTGCAGTCCGGTGCCGCACTGATCGGTGGCGAAACTGCCGAGCACCCGGGTCTGATGCCCGTGGAGGACTATGACCTTGCAGGCTTTGCCGTTGGCGTGGTCGATAAGAAAAAGATCATTGACAACACGAAGATGAGCGAGGGCGATGCGGTGATCGCGCTGGCATCCAGCGGTATTCACTCCAATGGCTTTTCTCTGATCCGTAAGGTGTTTGATATTGATAACAATCCTGCATCGCTTTACGTGCCGAGCGAGGCACTGGGCGGCAAGTCGATTGCCGAAACCCTGCTTACGCCCACCAAGATCTATGTAAAATCCGTGCTGGCACTTTTGGAGAAGGTGGATGTGAAGGGCATTTCTCACATCACGGGCGGCGGATTTTATGAGAATATTCCGCGCAGCGTGCCCGACGGGCTCTGTGCAAAGATCGATAAGAGCGCGGTAAAGGTGCTTCCCATTTTCGATCTGATCGCCAAAACGGGCAACATCCCCGAGCGCGATATGTATAACACCTACAACATGGGCGTTGGTATGAGCATCGTAGTACCTGCCGACAAGGCAGAGGAGGCACTTGCTATTCTTCGTGCAAACGGCGAGGATGCGTACCTGATCGGCGAGATCGTGAAGGGCGAGGACAAGGTGATCCTTCAATGAGCAAAACGAAGATCGCGGTTCTTGTTTCGGGGGGCGGCACCAATTTGCAGGCATTGATCGATGCACAGCAAAGCGGCATCCTGAAAAACGGAGAGATCGTACTTGTAATTTCAAATAACAAGGGCGCGTACGCACTTACCCGCGCCCAAAATGCCGGCATCGCCACCTGCGTGATCTCCAAAAAGGAGCTTGGCTCTGCCGAGGCGTTTGAAGAGAAATTGCTGGATACCTTAAAGGAGCAGGGCATTGAGCTGATCGTGCTGGCAGGCTTTATGGTCATTCTCAGTCAGCGCGTGACCGATGCCTATCCCGAGCGCATCATCAACGTGCATCCTTCGCTCATTCCTTCCTTTTGCGGAGAGGGATTTTACGGACTGCGCGTGCACGAGGCGGCACTTGGCTACGGCGTAAAGGTAACGGGTGCAACGGTGCACTTCGTAAATGAAATTCCCGACGGTGGCAGGATCATTATGCAAAAAGCGGTCGAGATCCGCGAGGGTGATACACCCGAGGTGCTCCAGCGCCGTGTTATGGAAGAGGCGGAGTGGAAAATATTGCCCCTTGCCGTAGAGCAGGTGGCGACAGAAATAAAAGAGAAGAAAGAGTGAAATTATGGCATTGTTTGATTTAAAAAAGCTTCTGCGTGAGAATACATACCCGGGCCGCGGTATTGTGATCGGCAAATCGGCCGACGGCAAAAACGCGATGATCGCCTATTTTATCATGGGGCGTAGCGAAAACAGCCGCAACCGCGTGTTTGAGCGCTTTGAGGGCGGTATGCGCACCAAGGCGTTTGACGAGAGCAAGCTCTCCGACCCCAGCCTGATCATTTATAATCCGTACCTCGCTCTTGCGGACAAGGATATCATCACCAACGGCGATCAGACCAACACGATCTACGATCACATGGTAAAGGGAGAGAGCTTTGAAGAAGCTTTGATGACACGTGAGTTTGAGCCGGACTGCCCCAACTATACCCCTCGCATTTCGGGCGTTTGCTATTACGGCGACAAGGACTTTACCTATTCGCTCTCTATTCTCAAAAGCGCAAACGGCAATCCTGCTGTTTGTAACCGCTATTTCTACCGTTATGTACCGCGTGCGGGCATCGGTCATTTTATCCACACCTATAAGTGTGACGGCAACCCGATCCCTTCCTTTTACGGCGAGCCCGAGGAGGTAGCACTCCCCAATACCGCCGAGGAGCTTTCAACGCTTTTGTGGAAGAATCTCAATCCCGATAACAAGGTCTCGCTTTTCGTGCGCACAGTACCGCTTGACGGTAGCACCCCCACCGAGATCATTACCAATAAAAATCAATAAGCGAGGCTGTTACATATGAAAGATTTTGAACTGAAATACGGCTGTAATCCCAACCAAAAGCCTGCCAAGATCTATATGCATGACGGAAGCGAGCTTCCCATTAAGATCCTTTGCGGCAGACCCGGTTACATCAACTTTCTCGATGCCTTTAACTCCTGGCAGCTGGTAAAGGAATTGAAGGCGGCATTGGGACTTCCTGCCGTGACGTCCTTTAAGCACGTCAGCCCCACATCGGCGGCTGTTGGTGTAAAGCTTTCCGACAAGCTGAAAAAGGCTTGCTTTGTAGAGGATATCGAGGGGCTTGACGATTCACTCCTTGCTTGCGCGTATGCGCGTGCACGCGGCACCGACCGTATGTGCTCCTTTGGTGACTGGGTGGCACTTTCCGATGTGTGTGACGTGACTACGGCTCAAATGCTTAAGCGCGAGGTTTCCGACGGTATCATTGCTCCCGGCTATGAACCGGAAGCACTTGAGATCCTTAAAACCAAGAAAAAGGGCAACTACAATATTGTGGAGATCGATCCCAACTATATGCCCGATCCTATCGAGAGAAAGCAGGTTTTCGGCATTACCTTTGAGCAGGGCAGAAACAATTTCCTGATCAATCGGGAGCTGCTTCAAAATATCGTAACCGAAAACAAGGATATGCCCGAGAGCGCGGTGCGCGATCTGATCGTTGCCCTCATCACCCTCAAATATACGCAGTCCAACTCGGTGTGCTATGCCGTTGACGGACAAGCGATCGGTGTCGGTGCGGGTCAGCAATCCCGTGTACACTGCACCCGTCTTGCGGGCGGCAAGGCAGATACCTGGTTCCTGCGTCAGCACGACAAGGTGCTCGCTCTCCCCTTTAAGGAAACACTCGGTCGCCCCGACCGTGACAACGTTATTGACGGTTATATCAACCAAAACGAGGAGGACGTTTGCGCTGACGGTAACTGGCAAAAGTACTTTACCGCGCAGCCTGCCCCCTTCACCCGTGAGGAGCAAAGAGCGTATCTTGATACGATCAGCGGTGTTGCCTGCGGCTCTGATGCCTTCTTCCCCTTTAGCGATAACGTAGAGCGTTGCAAAAAGAGTGGCGTTTCCTACATTGCACAGCCCGGCGGCTCAATTCGCGATGATCTTGTGATCGATTGCTGCAACAAATACGGCATGACCATGGCATTTACAGGTATGCGCCTGTTCCACCATTAATAGAAAGGAATTTTCGGACATGAACTTTTTTGATGAACTTGTAAATTACGATAAAGAGGTATATGAAGGGTGTAACCTTGAGCTTACCCGTCAGCGCCACAACATTGAGCTGATCGCCTCGGAGAATATTGTTTCTAAGGCGGTTCTCATGGCGGCAGGCACGGTGCTGACCAACAAATATGCCGAGGGCTATCCCGGCAAGCGTTACTACGGCGGCTGTCATTGTGTGGATATCGTAGAGGATATCGCACGTGAGCGTGCAAAGAAGCTCTTCGGTGCTGAGCATGCAAACGTACAGCCCCACAGCGGTGCGAACGCAAACCTTGCCGTATTCTTCGCTCTTTGCAACCCCGGTGATACCGTAATGGGTCTGAATCTTGCACACGGCGGTCACCTTTCCCACGGCTCACCCGTCAATATTTCTGGCAAGTACTTCAATGTTGTGCCTTACAGCGTAAACGACGATACCGAGATGCTCGATTACGAGGATATTCGCCGCGTAGCACTGGAGTGCAAGCCGAAGCTGATCGTTGCAGGTGCCAGTGCTTACTCCCGTACCATTGATTTTGAGGCGATCGCCAAGATCGCAAAAGAGGTTGGCGCTTACTATATGGTAGATATGGCGCATATCGCAGGTCTTGTTGCGGCAGGTCTTCACCCCTCTCCCGTGCCCTATGCCGACGTTGTTACCACAACCACGCATAAAACCCTGCGCGGCCCCCGCGGCGGCATGATCCTTTGCCGTGAGGAGCTTGCAAAGCAGATCGATAAAGCAGTATTTCCCGGCACGCAGGGTGGCCCCCTCATGCATATTATTGCCGCTAAGGCAGTGGCACTTGGTGAGGCAATGACCCCCGAGTTTGTGACCTATCAGAAGAACGTAAAGGAGAACGCAAAGGTGCTTTGCGAGTGCCTCAAGGATGCGGGCTTCCGCATCGTTTCGGGCGACACCGACAATCATCTCATGCTCATCGACCTTCGTCCCTTCGGCATTACAGGTAAGGAAATGGAAAGACGCCTTGACGAGGTACATATCACCGTCAACAAAAATGCGATCCCGAACGACCCCGAAAAGCCCTTTGTTACCAGCGGTATCCGTGTGGGCACGCCCGCCGTTACCAGCCGTGGCTTTGGCAAAGAGGAAATGCGCCTGATCGCAGGGTGGATGCGTGACGTTGCCGCCGATTTTGAGGGCAACTGCGAGCGCATTACCAAAGAGGTTATGGCACTTTGCGAGAAATTCCCCATTTATAATTGATAAAAGGAGCTTTCTATGAAAATAATGGTCGTTGGCGGTGGCGGCAGAGAGCATGCCATCATTCGCTCGCTTCTCAAAAACCCTAAGGTTGAAACAATTTATGCAGTGCCCGGCAACGGCGGCATGAAGGACGATGCCGTGCTGGTGCCGATCGGTGCGACTGAGATCGATAAGATCGTTGCATTTGCTGTGGAAAACAAGATCGATTACGCTGTTGTTGCTCCCGATGATCCGTTGGTGCTGGGCACTGTCGATGCGCTCACGGCGCAGGGAATCCCTTGCTTTGGCCCAAACAAAGCCGCGGCAATCATTGAGGGAAGCAAGGTCTTTTCCAAAAATCTGATGAAAAAGTACAATATTCCCACCGCAGGCTATGAGGTGTTTGATGATCCTCAAAAGGCACTTGCATACCTCGAAACGGCAGAGATCCCGATCGTGGTAAAGGCAGACGGTTTGGCACTCGGCAAGGGCGTGATCATTGCCACGACTCGCCAGGAGGCTATGGATGCCGTGCACTCCATTATGGAGGATAAGGTGTTTGGTAAAAGCGGCAATCAGATCGTTGTGGAGGAATTTCTCACGGGTCCCGAGGTGTCTGTGCTTGCTTTCACCGACGGGAAGACCATGGTGCCAATGGTATCCTCTATGGACCACAAGCGCGCCCACGATAACGACGAGGGGCTGAATACAGGCGGCATGGGCACCATTGCTCCCAATCCCTACTATACCAAGGAGATTGCCGATCTTTGCATGGAAACGATCTTCCTGCCCACCATGGCAGCAATGAACGCCGAGGGCAGAACCTTTAAGGGTTGCCTTTACTTTGGCTTGATGCTCACGCCCAAGGGCCCCAAGGTGATCGAATATAATTGCCGCTTCGGTGATCCCGAAACGCAGGTGGTGCTCCCCCTTCTCGAAAGCGATCTTCTCACCGTCATGCAGGCGGTAACCGAGGAGCGACTTGCTGAGGTAGAGGTGAAGTTCAGCAACGGTGCCGCTTGCTGTGTCGTTATGGCATCCGACGGCTATCCCGGCAAGTATGAGAAGGGGTATCCGATCACGATGAGTGATGAGGCGCGTCCCCATGTATTCGTTGCGGGTGCTGCCCTGAGGGACGGTGCTGTTGTTACCAACGGTGGCCGTGTGCTCGGCGTTACCGCAGTTGAGGATACGCTTGGCGAGGCGATCAAAACGGCGTACGCACGTGTTGAAGAAGTTCATTTTGACAATGCATTTTATCGTCACGACATCGGCAAACGCGCCATGGCGGCACTGACAAAGGAGTAACAAATGGTATATAGAGTATATGTAGAGAAAAAGCCAGAGCTTGCACACGAGGCAAACGGCCTTTTGTCCGAGCTTACCAATCTGCTTGGTATTTCTGCGCTCACCTCGGTGCGCGTGATCAATCGTTATGATGTAGAAAACACGGAATCTGCACTTTTTGAAAAGGCGGTGCGCACCATTTTCTCTGAGCCCCAGCTGGATATTGTCAGTGATGAGCTTGATGCTAAGGGCGGTACGGTATTTGCCGTAGAGCCGCTGCCCGGGCAGTTTGACCAGCGTGCCGATTCTGCCGCGCAGTGCATTCAGCTGCAAAGCGGCGGCGACCGTCCCACCGTGCGCTCGGCAAAGGTCTATGTGCTTGGCGGCGATCTTAGCGACAAGGACGTTGCGGATATCAAGAAATACGTGATCAACGCCGTGGAGAGCCGTGAGGCAAGCCTTGAAAAGCCCGAAACGCTTGCGGTGGAGTATGCAATTCCTTCCTCGGTAAAAACCGTCGAGGGCTTCATTTTGCTTGATGAAAAGGGACTTGCCGATCTGCTTGACAGCCTGGGCCTTGCCATGGATCTTGATGATCTTAAGTTCTTACAGGGTTATTTCCGTGATGAGGAAAAGCGAGATCCTACCATTACCGAGATCCGCGTGGTCGATACCTACTGGTCTGACCATTGCCGTCACACCACTTTCTCGACGCATATTGACAATGTCAAGATCGATGATCCTGCAGTAGCAGCTGCATACGAGCGCTACCTTGCCGCACGCGTTGAGGTCTACGGAGAGGAAAAGGCAGCAAAACGCCCCCAGACCCTCATGGACATTGCCACCATTGCAGGCAAGGTTCTCAAAAAGCGTGGGTTGCTCCCCGAGCTTGACGAAAGCGAGGAGATCAACGCTTGCTCGATCCACGTGACCGCAAATGTCAGTGGAGAGGAGCAGGACTGGCTCTTGATGTTTAAAAATGAAACGCACAACCACCCCACTGAGATCGAGCCCTTTGGCGGTGCCGCTACCTGTATCGGTGGCTGTATCCGTGACCCTCTTTCGGGTCGTGCCTACGTGCACCAGGCAATGCGTGTGACGGGTGGCGGCGATCCGCGCCGTGCGCTTTCTGAAACGATTCCCGGCAAGCTTCCCCAGCGCAAGCTTGCACAAACTGCCGCCGCAGGCTATTCTTCTTACGGTAACCAGATCGGCCTTGCAACGGGTCACGTTGCCGAGGTCTATCACGACGGTTATATGGCAAAACGCCTTGAGTGTGGTGCTGTGGTTGCCGCCGCACCCGCCAAAAACGTGCGCCGTGAGCGCCCCGCACCCGGTGACGTGGTGATCCTTTTGGGCGGCAGAACCGGCCGTGACGGTATTGGCGGTGCTACCGGCTCTTCCAAGAGCCATAATATGAAATCGCTTACCACCATGGCATCCGAGGTGCAGAAGGGTAACGCTCCCGAGGAGAGAAAGATCCAACGCCTGTTCCGCAATGCCGAGGTTACGCGCCTTATTAAGCGCTGCAATGACTTTGGCGCAGGCGGTGTGTCGGTTGCCATTGGCGAGCTTGCAGACGGTCTTTCGATCGATCTCGATGCTGTACGTAAGAAATATGACGGTCTTGACGGTACCGAGCTTGCTATTTCCGAGTCGCAGGAGCGTATGGCTGTTGTGGTTGAAGCAAAGGATGCCGATAAATTTATTGCTTTTGCCGAGAGTGAGAACCTTGAGGCATACCGCGTGGCGGTTGTAACCGAGGAAGCGCGCATGGTTATGACCTGGAAGGGGCAGACCATTGCAGATCTTTCCCGTGCATTCCTTAACACAAACGGTGCCGATAAGCATACGGCAGTAAACGTGACCGAGAAGGATCTTGCCGCACTTAGTGCGCCGCTTTACGCGTCGCTTCGCGAGATGGCAGGCGATCTGAAAACCGCCAGCCGCCAGGGTCTTGTGGAGCGTTTTGACGGCTCGATCGGTGCAGGATCTGTTACCATGCCCTTTGGCGGTAAAACACAAAAGACACCTGCACAATCCATGGCAGCACTGCTGCCCGTTCTGCCCGGTGAGTTTACCGACCAGGCAAGCGTGATGTCCTGGGCACTTGATCCCGATCACATGAGCATTGATACCTACACGGGCGCACGTGCAGCCGTGTATCATTCCATGGCAAAGCTTGTTGCCGCAGGTGCGGATTATAAGAAGGCGTATCTCACGCTTCAAGAATTCTTTGAAAAGCTCCGTCAAGAGCCCACACGTTGGGGCAAGCCCTTCTCGGCACTCCTTGGTGCAATGGATGCACAGCTTGAGCTCGGTGCTGCCGCAATCGGCGGTAAGGATTCGATGTCGGGCACCTTCCTTGATATGGATGTGCCGCCCACACTCATTTCCTTTGCGATCGCACCCATTGATGCAGGGGAGGTGATCACGCCCGAATTTAAGGCGGCAGGTCATCCCGTTTACCTCTTCGCTCCCGATGAGGATACGGCAGAGTCGCAAAAGGCGGCTTGGGAGGCATTCTACGCGCTCCACAAGGCAGGCAAGGTCAAGGCTGCTTGGGCAGTGGAAAACGGCATCGGCGAGGCTGTGATGAAGATGTCCTTCGGTAACAAGATCGGCTTTAAGTCTGCTCAGTGCGATGACTGGCATGCTGCCGGCATGTACGGCTTTATCGTGGCAGAGCTTTCTGAGGAGGTGGAGAACACCTATGCCTTTAAGCTTGGTGAAACCACTGCTGAGGAGGTCGTTGACCTCGCAGGCGACAAGGCCACTATCGACGAGCTTCTTGCCATGAACGAGGCTGTGCTTGAGGGTGTATATCCCACCAAGGCGGAGCCCAAGGAAAAAACAGCCCCCACCTTCAGCTACACCAAAGGCTTTGATGTAGCCCCTGCTGTCAAGTGTGCGCGCCCGAAGGCGCTGATCCCCGTATTCCCGGGTACGAACTGTGAGTATGACTCCGCCCGTGCTCTGATGAACGCAGGTGCTGATGCCGAGATCGTGGTGATCCGCAATCTGACTGCCGATGATGTGGCAAGAAGCGTGGAAACGATCTCGAAAAAGCTTGCCGAAAGTCAAATGGTCTTTATCCCCGGCGGATTTTCGGGCGGCGATGAGCCCGACGGCTCTGCAAAATTCATTACCGCATTCTTTCGCAACCCCGCAGTTAAGGAGCAGGTCACGCGCCTGCTTGACGAGCGCGACGGCTTGATGCTCGGTATTTGCAACGGCTTCCAGGCACTCATTAAGCTGGGTCTTGTGCCCTACGGTAAGATCATCGATACCGATGCAAGCTGCCCCACGCTCACGTATAACATCATCGGACGTCACCAGTCTAAGCTTGTGCGCACGCGTGTAGCAACCAACAAGTCACCTTGGCTTGCAGCAACGAATGTCGGTGATATCTATACCGTACCGATCTCTCACGGTGAGGGTCGCTTCCTTGCCGACGACGCACTTGTGAAGGAGCTTGCCGCAAACGGCCAGATCGCAACGCAATACGTTGATCTTGCAGGCAATCCCACTATGGACAGTGCCTTCAACCCCAACGGCTCTGTTGCGGCGATCGAGGGTATTATTTCTCCCGACGGTCGCGTGCTCGGTAAAATGGGTCACAGCGAGCGTATCGGTAAGAATCTTTACCGCAATGTCCTTGGCGAATACGACATGCAGCTCTTCCTGTCTGCCGTGAAGTATTTCAAGGGCTGATTCATTCGCGCAGACCAAAAACACACGGTGATTTATTTTTAGTACTAAAAAAGAGAGCCGTCTTCTTCCTGGCTAAAGGGGGAGGGCGGCTTTTCTGATGTATGGAAATCCTTGCGGATTTCATTTTTTAATTGTATGTGTGTTTTTTAGGCGCGCTCTCGGCGTCTGGCGTACATAGTACGCCGACGCCACCGAGATCACGCCTTCTGCATCGAAGCAATCAGCCCTTCTTGTCAGTCACCCCGATTTAAAAATTTTCATATACTGTCCTCGATAGTGTTTTTTGAGAAAGGCTGGGTGCGTATATGAACAAGATCGTGGTAAACGGTGGCAAGCGACTTTTTGGTGCAGTGGAAATCGGTGGCAGTAAAAACGCCGCGTTGCCCCTTTTGTTTGCAGGGATCTTAACGGGGGAATGTTGTGTGTTTTCCTCCTTGCCTCGCGTGAGTGACGTGTTGCTCACACTTGAAATTTTACGTGCACTCGGTGCGAGGATCCGCTTTGTTGAGGGGGGCGATGTTTGTGTTGATTACGGACCTATGCGCCCCTCTTTGCCAAGCGTTTGTTTAACAGGTGCCATTCGTGGGTCTGTGTATTTGCTTGGTGCCATGCTTGGGCGCTTTGGTAAGGCAAAGCTTGGCGGGGCTGGCGGTTGCGACTTTGGCTCTCGCCCGATCGATCAGCATTTAATGGGCTTTGCGGCACTCGGTGCCGAGGAGTATACCGAGAACGGCGCGCTGTGCCTTGTTGCCCGCGGGGGGCTCTCGGGCTCTGATATTACGCTGAAAATGCCTTCTGTCGGTGCCACCTGCAATATTTTAATGGCGGCGTGCGCCGCCAAGGGGAAAACCGTCATTCGAAACGCGGCTGCCGAGCCGCACGTGGTAGCTCTTTGCGAGTTTCTCACCAAAGCAGGTGCACAAATTCGGGGGCAGGGCACCGATACACTCACCGTTTGGGGCGGAATACCCTTACACGGGTGTAAAATTGCCGTGATTCCCGATATGATCGAGGCGGGTACCTATCTTTGTGCCGCTATGGCGGCAGGAGGGCGCATTACCGTGAAAAACGTCATGCCCTCGCACCTCGGTGCGGTGCTGGATGCCTTACGGGAAATGGGAGCCACACTAACAGTGGGCAAAAAACAGATCACGCTAAAGGCACCTGCACGCTGTCGCGCATTGACCATTCAAACAGGGCCGTATCCCGCATTTCCAACTGATCTGCATCCGCAGTTTGCCGCACTCTTCGCATTGGGCAGCCGTACTGTGGGTGAAGGGCACGTGCTTGAGGGCGTGTGGCAGGATCGCTTCCGCTACACCGAGGAGCTGGTAAAAATGGGTGCTTCGGTTAAAATTGCAGGGGAACGCGCAACGTTTTTTCCCAAAATACTAACCCCCTCGGCGGTGCGCTCTCCCGATCTTAGGGGTGGTGTGGCGCTTCTTTTGGCGGCACTGTCAGTTACGGGGCGCACCGAGATCACCAATGCCGCCACCATAGGGCGTGGCTACGAGCATCTTGAAACCAAGTTCCGCGCACTTGGTGCAGATATTCGTGTGTTTGGTTAATATAAAGGGGCAGCCTTATTTCAGATGCTTAGCATGAAACAAGGCGCCCTTTTTTGCTTTTACTATTGACAAGATCTTTCTTTTGTGATAAAATAACAATCGATATATAACGAATGGTATACAAAGGAGCTTTTTATGCCACCTAAAGTAAGAATTACAAAAGAGGAGATCGTAAAAACCGCGCTCCTGCTGTTGCAAAAAAACGGAACGGAGGCTGTTAACGCAAGAAGCATTGCCACAGCCCTCGGCTGCTCCACACAGCCCGTGTTTTCCAATTTTGCAACCATGGAGGAGTTGCAGAATGCTGTCATAGCCGCAGCGCACGAGCAATATCTCGGATTTTTGCAAAGCGAGGCGGCAAGCGGGAAATATCCTAAGTATAAATCCTTTGGCATGGCGTATATTCGCTTTGCCAAGGAGGAAAAGGAGCTTTTTAAGCTGCTGTTTATGCGTGACAGAGGGGGAAAGGGAATGACGCCAACCCTTGATTTTGAAGCTTCGGTTGCAATGATCATGCAGGCAAACGGCGTCAGTGAGGAAACGGCGAGATTGATGCATCTTGAAATGTGGACCTGCGTGCACGGCATCGGCACAATGCTTGCCACCTCGTTCCTCGAGCTTGATATGGAGCTTATCAGCAATATGATAACAGATGTGTATCAGGGGCTCAGAGCAAGGCACTTAGCCACACGGGAATCGAACACATAAGGTTTTAAAAGGCATATTTTTAGCGGCACTTCACCAAATTCTTCTCAAATATTTGTATATTCTTCAAAAAATTGGGTTTGTTCCACAAAAAATCTGTTCTTTTAAAACTGTGAAACACCCTGCGGCAAATAAATTTTTGATGGATTTTGCCGCGGTAAGGCGCAGACAAGTGTAGACTTTTCAAGACTTGACACGGGAAAAGTTACTAAAATTTATCGCCGCAGGGCTTATGGGTTTGACTCCCGTGCGGCTATCAAAGGAGAGCGAATAAATGGATGCGATTAAAATTGAGGGGCTTACCAAACGGTATGGGGATCTTATTGCCGTGGACGGGCTTTCCCTATCTGTAAAGCAGGGTGAGCTCTTTGCCCTTTTGGGGGTAAACGGTGCGGGAAAAACCACAACGATAAAAATGCTTTCCTGCTTAACTGCGCCAACTGAGGGTGATGCCTGTTTGCTTGGAAAAAGCATTTGTAAGGATGTTGCGGCAGTGAAATCGCTTATAGCGGTATCGCCGCAGGAAACCGCCGTGGCAAGAGGGCTTTCGGTGAGGGAAAATCTCCTGCTGATGTGCGGCATTCACGGCTTTGGAAGGGATAAGAGTGCCGCAAGGATCGGGGAGCTTACAGCCCTTCTCGGGCTTGACGACGTGATAGAAAAAAAGGCAGGCAAGCTGTCGGGCGGCTATCAAAGGCGGCTTAGTATAGCAATGGCGCTGATCAGTGAGCCAAAGATCCTGTTTCTTGACGAGCCTACCTTGGGACTTGACGTTCTTGCAAGAAGCGACCTTTGGGATATCATTCGCTCTCTTAAGGGCAGAATTACGATCGTTTTAACTACGCACTATATGGAGGAGGCAGAGGCACTCAGTGACCGTGTTGCAATTATGAAGGACGGAAAATTGCTCCTTTGTGATACCGCAGAGAAAATAAAGGAAGTGGCAAATACCGATAACTTTGAACAGGCATTTGTTCGAATTGTAAAGGGGGTGGGGAAATGAGAATGCTGACGTTTGCAAACAGAAACGCGAAAGAGATCATCCGTGACCCTATCACGCTCTTCTTTGGCCTGGGATTTCCGCTTGTGCTGATATTGCTGTTAAGCGCAATTCAGGCGAATATCCCTGTGGATCTGTTCGAGATCTCGCATCTATCCCCCGGCATTGCGGTGTTTGGGCTTTCCTTTATGACCCTGTTTTCCGCAACCCTTATCGCCAGGGACCGGAGTAGCAGCCTGCTGCAACGCTTGTATACAACACCGTTGACGCCCCTCGATTTTATCCTCGGCTATACCCTGCCGATCATTCCCTTTGCCGTAGCGCAAAGCATTTGCTGCTATCTCGTTGCGGTCATATTGGGGCTTGACGTCACGGTCAATATTCTTTGCGCCACTCTGTTTATCATACCGATCTCCGTTCTGTTTGTCGCGCTTGGTCTGCTTTTTGGCAGTATTCTGAACGATAAGCAGGTCGGCGGTATATGCGGCGCGCTGCTCACCAACCTTTCGGCATGGCTGTCTGGCACGTGGTTTGATCTTGAGCTTGTCGGCGGTGCGTTTCGCAAAATTGCATACGCGCTCCCCTTTGTGCATGCCGTGGAAATGGAGCGTGCGTTGATCCAGGGTAACTTTTCCGATATTTTTCCGCATCTGTGGTGGGTAATGGGATACGCCGCCGCGGCACTTCTTGCAGCCGTATTCCTGTTCCTGCGCCAGATGAAAAAGCAATCATAAATTTAAAGTAATAACGCATGAGGAGCAGGAGTAGAAGGAAATTGTCCTTTTACTCTTGCTCCATTTTTGCATTGATGTTTTAACGCCCGATGTGTAATATGTAATATTTTACGTATGCGATCTTCATGTAACGGTGCTTTTTTGCCTAATGACAACCAGTCAAGCTTCAAACAACTTGCATTTTTCTGGCGAAACTGTAAATAAATTTTAAATATTTAACTTTTTGTTAGGGCGTTAAGAAGCCAATTTTTAGCTTGCTTTCAGCTTTCTGGGGCTTTTCCTCGAAAAAACGCAAAAAACTATTGATAAATTGCGACAATTTTTTCAAATTTCAAAAGTTACTTGCTATTTGGTTTTTATTATGATATAATAAAATAAATATATAAGTAAAAATTGATGTTGCTTGGAGGACGCGATAAATAGGAGCAAGTATGAATGATAATCTTTTGGTTGTAGGAGCAGGTATTTACGGATTGGTCGCAAAAGAAATTGCTGAAAGCATGGGGTGTTTTGAGAAGATTGCTTTTGTTGATGATAATGCTAAAACCACGCCCGATGGAATAGAGGTTTTGGGTAAGGTTTCTGATATTGAAGATCTGGTTTGTGAGTATTACAACGTCATAGTTGCGATCGGTGACTCCGGGGTGAGACTTAACCTAATTCAAAGATTAAGCGAAAAGGTGCCCTGCCGAATTGTTACTCTTGTTTCGCCGAAAGCATATGTTTCTCCCTCGGCACAAATCGAAAAAGGCTGTATTATTGAGCCCATGGCCGCACTGCATACAGGATGTGTAATAAGAATCGGTTGTATTATTTCTGCAGGTGCTGTGATAAATCATGCAAGTATGTGCTGTGATGGCGTTCATGTGGATTGTAATGCAACGGTTGAAGGATATTCACATGTTCCGGCTGGGACAAAAATTTGTTGTGGTGAAGTTTATAAGAGAAAAATGCAGTAATTTTGAATGTGTATTTTTTAGGATGCACGAAAATCGGATCCTGTTTAAAGGTGTATTTCGATGAAATTATATGCGCCGTAAAAGAGAAATTGAAATTCTATAGGAGTTGTTGTCAATGTATAAGCGTTTCATTAAGAGAGTGATTGATTTGATTCTTTCGGGAGTTGCTATTCTTGTGTTGGCATTTCCAATGTTGATTATTGCCATTGCTATAAAAATTGATGATCCGGGACCTGTTCTATTTAAGCAAAAGCGTGTTGGAAAAAAGAAAAACGGCGAAATTGCGTATTTTATGATCTGGAAGTTTCGCAGCATGAAAATGTCTACTCCCCACGATACCCCAACGCATCTTCTTGAAAATCCGGAACAGTACATAACGCGTGTAGGGCGCTTTATTCGCAAAACAAGCTTAGATGAGTTGCCACAAATTTATCAGGTATTTACATCTAAGTTATCTGTAATTGGTCCAAGACCCGCCTTGTGGTCACAGGACGATCTGGTTGCAGAACGCGAAAAGTATGGGGCAAATGATATAAAGCCCGGTATTACAGGATGGGCGCAGATCAACGGTCGCGATGAGCTTGAAATTGATGTGAAAGCAAAGTTTGACGGTGAGTATGCTGCCGCTTTGAATGCAGGAAAATTCAAGGGATTTGCTATGGATGTGAAATGCTTCTTTGGTACGATTGTGAGTGTGCTCAAATCCGACGGTGTTGTCGAGGGCGGTACAGGTGAGATGAAAAAGCAGGAAAAAGAAAAGGAAACAGAAAAGGAAAAAGATACGGTGGCGAAATGAAAAAGATACTGATCACCGGAGCAAACAGTTACATAGGCACTTCGTTTGAAAAATACGTAAAAGAGAACTTCCCGAACCGCTACACTGTCGATACGGTAGATATGATCGACGGTGCTTGGCGTGAAATGGATTTTGGGGGATATGATAGTATTTTTCATGTTGCAGGCATAGCGCATTCTGATAACGGTAAAATTAGTGCCGAAAAAGAAAAGCTTTACTATGCTGTAAATACCGATCTTGCTGTAGAAGCAGCCCAAAAAGCAAAATCGGACGGAGTTAGACAATTTATTTTCATGAGTAGCGCTATAGTTTACGGAGAAAGTGCACCTATCGGAAAGTCTAAAGTTATTACTGAAGATACCCCGGTTTCCCCCGCAAACTGCTACGGTGATAGTAAGGTGCAAGCTGAAAACGGAATTAGACTTTTAAGCGACGATGCTTTTAAGGTTGTTATATTAAGGCCACCGATGATTTACGGAAAAGGAAGCAAGGGTAATTATCCTCTCATGGCAAAATTGGCTCTTAAAACACCCATTTTCCCATATGTTAAAAACGAGCGCTCAATGCTTTATATCGGAAATCTTTGTGAATTTGTCCGTTTAATGCTTGAAAATGAAGAGAACGGAACTTTCTGGCCTCAAAACAAGGAATACAGCAACACAAGCGAGCTTATAAAAATGATCGCTGCTTCACACGGTAAGAATGTTTGCCTTGTAAAAGGATTTGGATGGGCGCTTAGGATCGTGAGCCATATAACAGGACTTGTCAACAAGGCTTTTGGCAACCTCACTTACGATATGAGTTTAAGCAAATATAAGGAAGATTATAGATTGGCAACATTATTTGAGTCGATCAGATATACGGAGAAATAATGAGCAAGGTTTTGTTTTTGGTAAATCACGATGTCGTTATATACAACTTCAGATTAGAGCTTGTGGAGCGATTCCTTGCAGACGGGCACGAGGTCGTAATATCCTCCCCTTACGGAGAAAGAATCGAAGACCTTAAGGCGCTCGGCTGCCAATATCGCGAGATCGAGCTTTCGCGACATGGAAAGAACCCCATAAAAGAGCTTAAGCTTATTTCAACATATAAAAAGCTTTTGCGCGAGGTTCGCCCTGACATCGTGTTTTCGTATACAATAAAGCCCAATATATACGGCGCGATCGCTTGTCGTACGGCGAAGATTCCGTGTGTTGCAAACATAACGGGGCTTGGCACTGCGGTCGAAAACGTTGGCATAGCGCAAAAAATCACCGTTGTGCTCTATAAGTATGCTTTTACGCGTATACAGAAAGTTTTTTTTCAAAACGAAGAAAACAGACAGTTCTTTGTTGACAATAGGATAGCAATAGACAAGCATGATATTCTTCCTGGTTCAGGTGTCAATCTTACAAGATTTGTTCCGCTTGATTATCCGAGCGACGAGAAAATAGGCTTTGCTTTTATTTCCAGAATAATGAGAGAGAAGGGCGTAGATCAGTATCTTGAAGCAGCAGAGTACATAAAAAGCAAGTACCCGAACACAGAGTTCCATGTGTGCGGATTTTGTGAACAGGCATATGAAGAAAAGCTTAAAGATCTAGCCGATAGAGAAATAATAATATATCACGGAATGGTTCGTGATGTGAAGACTGTTTTAAAAGATATTCATTGTACAATTCATCCAACATACTATCCCGAGGGGCTCTCTAACGTTCTTTTGGAAAGCTCGGCGTGCGGTCGTCCAATCATTACAACGGATCGCTCCGGTTGCCGAGAGGTCATAGATGACGGCGTGAACGGATTTATAGTCAAGCAAAAGGACAGCGCAGATCTTATCGAAAAAATCGAAAAATTCCTTTCTCTTTCTTGGGAAGAACGCAGGAATATGGGGCTTGCGGGCAGAGCCAAGGTCGAGCGCGAGTTTGATAGACAGATTGTGGTTGAGAAGTATGTAGAAGAGCTTTGTAAAATTCAAAACGGTAAAAGGACGGAGTGATAGATCATGAATAAAAGACATGTCTTTTTTATCGGAACACTATGCCATGGCGGTGCGGAAAGAGTTATTTCTATATTAACAAAGCATATGGCCGATAATGGCATGAATGTAAAGATCGTTTTGTATTATGATGCCGAGCCTTTTTATCCCATACATCCAAATGTTGAGATCATTCATATCGAAAAAGAAACCGGTACCAAGGGGATATTCAAAAATATTCTTTGGCTTAGAAAATATATTAAAAACAATGCGGATGTATTGATATCCTTTTTGGCTCCGTTTAATATTTTTGCGATTGCAGCAACCCTCGGACTTGGAAAAAAGGTTATCGTTGCGGACAGAAATGATCCGAGATTCGTGCCGTTAAACACGATTATAAGAAGGGCGCGCGATTTTCTTTACCGTTTTGCAAACGGTGTTGTCGTTCAAAACACGGATAACAAAAAATATTTTTCCGGGGCTGTTCAAAAAAAGAGCGCGGTTATCTTTAACCCCATAGATCTTGGTGATAAGCGCGGACAGGCGCTTGCAACCGAAAAGAAGAAAAGGATAGTTTCGGTCGGAAGACTTATAAAACAAAAAAATCAAGTGTTACTTATTGAGGCTTTTGCCGATATCCACCGCGATTTTCCCGAGTATGTATTAACAATATACGGCGAGGGAGATCATAGAGAACTGCTCGAGAACAGGACAAACGAGCTGGGGCTTACCGGTTTTGTTGAGCTTCCTGGTAGTAAAAAGGGCATTTTTGATCTTATTTCAGATGCGGAATTGTTTGTTCTTTCGTCGAATTACGAGGGAATGCCCAATGCCCTTATCGAAGCTATGTGTCTTGGCCTTCCCGTCGTATCTACCGCTGTGTCGGGCACATCCGATCTTATTGAAGACGGAGCAAACGGCAGAGTGGTCGAGGTCGGAAACAAAGAGCAGCTTGCTGATGCCATGCGCGAGGTGCTTGCCGATGATTCGATAAGAAAAGAATACGCAGAGCGCGCTGTTCTTGTAAATGACAAGCTCTGTGTTGACAAAATAATGGAAGAATGGCAAAAAATTATTGAACAGACATGGTAAGCTTTATGAAAAAGTTGTTTTATTGGAGATAATATGAAACGAAATTTTTACAGGTTGTTATATTTGCTTAAACTAAGAAATTCGGTGCAAATTGCAAAAAAAATCGGTGTAAGAGTGGGGAATGAATGTCGTTTTTTAGATGATCCGATTTCAATGTTTGGAACAGAACCCTACTTAATTAAAATCGGTGATCATGTGGAACTTACTAATGGGGTGAAGCTTATTACTCATGATGGAAGCGTTTGGACTTTAAGAAAAAAAGAGCAATATAAAAACGCAGATTATATGGCTCCCATCGTTATTGGGAACAATACATTTGTTGGAATGAATTCCTTAATTTTACCTGGGACAACAATAGGTAATAATGTAATCATTGGTGCAGGTTCGGTGGTTAAAGGCAAAATTCCCGACGACACTGTTTATGCAGGCGTTCCGGCTAAGTTTATAAAAACATTGGATGAATTCGAAAAATTAAAAAAGGGAAATCTTTTAGAAACGAAGAATCTTTCGTCGAAAGAAAAGGAAGCGGCAATAAAGCACTTACGACCGGAATGGTTTTGATATAACCGGTAGGTACGATATAGAAACCTTAAGCTTTTTGATAAAGCATTTCACCATTTTAGTACAAACCATTCGGTATATAGTTATCTACGCAAGAAACATGGGAGTATGATATGAAAGTTATTCAAGTCATAGATAGACTTCATTTGGCGGGGGCCCAAATAATGTGTGCTCATTTGTCGGTTGAATTAAAAAAACTTGGTTGCGATGTCGTCGTTGTAAGTCTTTATTCAATGAATTCGGCTATATCCAAGTTGCTTGACAACAATGGAATAAGAGTAATTTATTTGGACAAGAAAGGAGGTTTTGACTTTTCTGTCATAGGAAAATTGAGAAAAGTTCTAAAAAAGGAATCTCCTGATGTTATTCATACACATATAGGTGTTTTTTCTTATTGTGCGGTTTCTGGATTGGGATCAAATGTAAAACGATGGATACATACGGTGCATACATTAGCGAAAAGAGAGGCTCCTGGCATCAAGGGTGTTATTGCAAAAATGTTTTTTAGCAACCACAAAGCAATTCCTGTCGCGTTAAGCAAGACAGTTCAAAAAACGATTGCTGAAAAATATAAATTGGATATATCGGAGATTCCGGTCGTCTTTAACGGAATTGATCTGAGCAGATGTATCATAAAAAATGATTACTCATTCTCCAATAATTTTACAATAGTCCATATTGGACGTTTTTGCGAAGTAAAGAACCATATTGGTTTGATACGTGCATTTGATTTATTTCACCGTAAATATCCTAATGCCAAGCTTTGTTTGATAGGCAAAGGAGAGCTTCAGCAAGAGATAGAAGCATGTGTGAATAAACTCGGAATGTCGGATGCGGTTGATTTTTTAGGTTCACAAGACGACGTATATCCCTTTTTGAGCCGATCTGATGTTTTCGTTCTTTCTTCGTTTGCGGAAGGAATTCCCATGACATTGATAGAAGCAATGGGAACCGGACTTCCGATCGTTGCAACTGCGGTAGGCGGTGTTCCGGATATGTTGGAAAATGGTACCAACGCACTTCTTTGTGAGGTGGATGAGGAAAAAATTGCCGAGTGCTTTGAAAGATACTATCTCGATGAACAGTTAAGAGAACAGCACGGAAAGGCAGCGCTTGAGCGTTCGAAAGCATTTTCGGCAGAGGAAATGGCAGTAAAATACTTGGAAATATACAAAAACTCACAAATTTGATTTGATGTTCCGCAAAGGGAAGATACACATGAAACAAAAATGCAAGGAAATACATAATCCTATAATCATTAGAATAGACGATGTATGTCCTTATATGGACATGGCAAAATTTGAAAAATATATTTTTGAATTCAAAAAACTTGGAGTAAAACCGTTATTGGGTGTTATCCCTTTGTGTGAGGATGAAAGCATTAATTATGGGCAAGCGGATGATTTTTGGGAAATGCTGCGCAAAATGCAAAGCGACGGATATCCGATTGCAATGCACGGGGTGAATCATGTTTATTGCACTCAGGAAAAAGGTTTGGTCTGCGACAGAAAAATGAGTGAGTTTAGTGGTTTATCATATGACGAACAACGAAAAAAATTGTTGCTTGGACAGATGGTTTTTGAAAAAGAGAAAATAATCACGGACACTTTTATGGCACCAGGACATTCATATGACAGAAACACATTACGGGCATTAAAAAGTCTTGGTTTTGAATATATAACGGATGGCAGAAGCAAATATCCGTATATACTTGAAGGAATAAAATGTATTCCTGCCACACCCGTTTGGAAATTGCATTTTGGTGGCGGAATCTTAACCATATGCTTGCATCCCAGCTATGAGCCTGAAAAGAATTTTAATTCGGTGAAAAAGCTGATCGAGGAAAATAAAAATAGGATCATATCCTTCGAAGAAGCAAAAAGTATTAAATCGAGATCGTATTTGTGGTGTAGACTTCAAGAAAAAGTTTCGATGGCGACGATGTGTATGCTGACTGCTATAATTCGATTGGTAAAAGGAAAGTAGTTTTGTTCGAATGGGGTTGTTTGTCAATTGATGAAATGATCCCCAATAAGTAATAGGAGAGATTATGAAAAGAATCCTTTTTAATATAAGACGGTTGACAAACGGTGGAGCGGAGAGAGTTGTTGCTCTTTGGTCTGGAATTCTCGCCGAGCGCGGTTATGAAGTATCGTTGTATCTCTCCTACAGAAGTGAAGACGAATATTATGTTGACTCTAGTGTTAATATTGCAAGCACTGCTCAGTTACAAAAAGATTTTTTGGCTTTATCACATTATAAGAGAATGCGAAAGCATAGGGATTATATTAAAAAATTCAAGCCTGATGTTATAATAAATTTTTTGCCCAAAACACAAATAGAAATGATGCTAATATCATCCGGAATAAAATCCAGAAGAATTGAAACCGTCAGAAATAATCCTTGGATAGATGCAGATGTTGGAAGATCGCGTCCTTTGTGGAACATGTGCTTTAAGCGAGCGGACGCTATCATTGTACAAACGCCTGAACAAATAGACTATTTTTCCTTGTCGGAAAGAAACAAATGCACAGTTGTTCGCAATCCGTTGGACAAAGCATATAAGGCGTTGCCCGATCGTTCATATGAAAAAGAAGCTATTCGTTTTGTAGCATCGGGAAGATTATCTGCTCAAAAAAATTATCCTATGATGATCGAGGCTTTTTCTAAGATCGCAAAAAAGAACGACAAAATCAGCTTGGACATATACGGTAAAGGAAGCGAGGGCTATACAACGTATTTGCAACAATGTATCGACCAAGCGGATATGGCCGGAAGGATCACACTCAAAGGACAATCAAACAACATGAGTGAAGTACTTAAGCTATACGATTCTTATATTATGTCCTCTGACTACGAAGGAATGCCAAACGCTTTGGCTGAGGCAATGGCAACGGGTATGGTCTGCATTTCTACCGATTGCAAAACCGGGCCCTGCGATATGATAGAAAACGGCAGAAACGGTTATTTGGTCAAGACCGGAGACGTTGACAGCATGGCGGAGACAATTGAAAAAGTCATTTCAATGACGGGTGAGCAATGCAAAGAGATGGGCAGTGCCGCAAGAGAGGGTATCCTCGCCCTCTGCGACGATGAAGTAAATATCAAAAAGCTTATTGATGTTATAGAAGGCTAAAAATATATAAAAAGGCAAATAAACAATGACAAATATAAATGTGAATTTGAAACAACGGAATATTTGCATGGAGAAGCATTCTCGCGGGCTTTTCTATTTGGGAATGGCGGCTATGATGGCCGCGATATTTGCAAGAAACATATTGGAGCTTCCGATCCCGGTAGTAGCAATACTTGCCATAGGCGCGCTTGTTGCTGCTGTTTCAACACGTGACGAGATGATTGCGCTTGTAATTGCTTGTATACCTATGTCAGCGGCACTTCAGTACAAATATTTAATTTTTATTTGTATCATCATATATATCATGAAATTTGCGAAGGATGTAAAAATTACAATTGCCGTATTACCGCTACTTTTTATGATGGTATGGGAGCTTGTCCACGGTCTTTTTTACCCATTCTCCGTATATGAGTATCTCCGCGGTTTTACAGAGTTGATCTTCTGTACCTTTTTGGTGATGATAGTCCCCAAAAAGGTAGATTACAAGATGATATGCAGACTTCTTGCAATATCTTCAATCTGTATGATGTCGATTGTGCTACTTAACTTGCTTGAAAAAACTGGATACAATTTTGCGGCAATTTTTACGGGATCTTATCGCTTCGGTGTCGGAAATACCGAAGCCGAAAACTTTGGTGTAAATTACAATGCGAACGAACTTGGGTTAATTACTAATCTTTCAATTGCGGGTTTGTTGCAGTTGATTGCATCAAAAAAACATCATGTTTTTGATTATCTTATGATAGTTGTTTTAACGATGTTTGGCGTTATGACAATGTCGCGTACGTTTTTGGTGTGTTTTGCTTTTATCATCGCCATGTTTACAATTGCGGGTGTGCCCACGCTTGCCGGTAAGGTTAAGCGTGTGATCTTCATCATTCTTATGATTTTGCTGATTTTGCTTCTTGTTTATGCTCTTATGCCAAATGTTTATGAGATGTTTGCGGACCGCTTTAGAGTGGATGATATTTCGAATGGTAGAAATGACTTGTTTGCTTTTTACGGGCAGCACATTCTATCAAGTTTTAAGTATCTATTGTTTGGTGTGGGAATGCAGGATTATGGTACAATTGTTAATGATATCCATAAAACTACGTGGGATGTTTGTCATAACGGTATACAGGAACTTGTAGTTTGTTGGGGGGTTTTAGGTATTGTGCTTTTTGCTTGGTTTATTTTAGAAATGTTGAGAAATAAGCCTAAGAGTATAAAACGCAATATCATAAATTTTATACCACTTGTTTTAATTATATTAGGTGTTCAAGCGGGTCAGCTTATCACAAGCGGCTTTACGCTGCTCTCCTTTTGTTATGCGTATGTGAGCTTATGTTATGATTTCTCGGGAGGATATCAAAATGAACAAGTTTCTCAAGGCAATTAAGCTGATAGGCAATCCCTCAAAGTTGGTTCTTCGCTTAAGCTCATGTGGTTTTGCAAGGCTTTTTTCTGATGAATTCTTTTTGAAATGCGAATATAAGCACAGCTTTGGTAAGAATCTGAACCTTGATGAACCCAAGACATTTAACGAGAAATTGCAGTGGTTAAAGCTTTATAATCGTAAGACCGAGTACACCACTATGGTAGATAAATACGGTGTGAAAAAATACGTTGCTGAGCTGATAGGCGAAGAATACGTAATTCCAACGCTTGGCGTGTGGGAGAGATTTGAGGATATCGATTTCGGTTCTCTGCCAAACCAATTTGTGCTTAAATGTACGCATGACAGCGGCGGACTTGTCATATGCAGAGATAAGGTGCTCCTTGATATTGAAAAAGCAAAGAAAAGGATAAATTGGTCTTTGAACAGAAAATATTTCTATGAGCATCGCGAATGGCCGTATAAAAATGTAAAGCCGAGGATCATTGCGGAAAAGTATGTGGAAGATAGATTCCATCCCGAGCAAATCTCGTTGTTGGTTTATAAAATAATGTGTTTTGAAGGCACACCCAAAATAATACAGACCATACAAGGAGACAAAACTTCGAGCGAAACGATAGATTACTTTGATACCGAGTGGAATTTGCTTAATATGAGGCAAAATTATCCAAACAGCGAAAAACCACTCGAGCGCCCTATATCTCTCGAGAGAATGTTGCTATTGGCGGCAAAGATGAGCGTGGGGCATCCGTTCTTGAGAGTTGATTTTTATGAATTGGAAGGGAAACCTTATTTTTCTGAATTCACTTTCTTCTCTGATGCAGGACTTGCAAAATTCACCCCCGAATCTTGGGATGACACTCTTGGTGACTGGATAAAGTTACCCCAAAAGGAAAAATGATGGATAATAAAAATATCGTATCATCACTGATATATAAGTTTGCTGAGCGCTTAGCGGTTAAGGGTGCGGGGCTTATTATAGGGATTGTACTTGCAAGACTACTTTTGCCCGAGGAATTCGGACAAGTTGCGATTATAACGATATTTATCAATCTTGCTAATTCTATTATACAAACCGGATTCAATTCGGCGCTTGTTCAGCAAAAGGAAGTCGATGAAAAGGATTACTCGACTGTTTTTTACATAACAACGGCTCTTTCGGCTGCGATAGTGGCGATCTTATATGTTACCGCGCCGTATATTGCAATATATTATGAGTCACCATCACTTGTATGGCCTATACGTGCATACTCTTTCTCGCTTTTCTTTGGTGCGTTTAATTCTATTCAAGTTGCAAAAATGCAGAGAGAGATGCGTTTTAAGCCGATGATGTATACGAGTTTTATTGCAACTATACTCTCGGGTGTGTTGGGTGTAGCTCTTGCTTATATGAATTTTGGAATATGGGCTTTGGTTGTTTACGGTTGCTCAAATATCGTTTTTTCTTGCATTACAATGCTTTTTGTGGCAAATTGGTTTCCTAAACTCGTTTTCTCGTTGAAACGTGCACAAATACTTTTTTCGTTTGGATGGAAAATGCTTGTTTCGGGCATTCTTTGCTCGGTGTATAACGACATTCGCTCACTTATAATCGGTAAACGCTATTCTATGGATGATTTGGCATATTATAATCGCGGTCAACAGTATCCGGAGGTTATATCTACTACTATAGATTCTGCGATACAGTCGGTTATGTTTCCTGCAATGGCTAAAAGTCAGAATGATACCGCACAGATGCGCGCAATGATAAAACGCTCTATATCACTCGGTGCATTTGTTATTACTCCCGTGATGATCGGTCTTGCTGCGGTTGCTCATTCTCTTATGATTTTGCTTTTGACAGAGAAATGGCTGCCAAGTGTGATTTTTATGCAATTGATATGTATTGCCGGAATTACGTATACATTTATGTCATCAAGTCTAATTGCTATCAAGGCGCTTGGACGAAGTGATATTTATATGAAGCTTGAGATTGTCCGTCGAATCGTAATGCTTGTGATACTGCTTATAGCAATTTTCGTGTTTGATTCTGTACTTGCTATTGCAATCAGTTATGTCGTAAGTTCGTTTTTGGATATGTTTATAGCGGCCGTACCATTGAAAAAATTACTTGATTATGATGGCTTTAAGCAGGTAAGGGACAATTGGAAAACACTTGTGGCATCGTTTGCTATGGGAGCTGCTGTGTATTTTATAGGTTTTTTGCCGATTCATAAAATAGCCCTCCTTTTTATTCAAATAATTGCAGGCGTTTTGATTTATCTTTTACTTTGTGTGCTTTTGCGCATTGAAAGTTTTTACTATGTTTTTAATCTTTTGAAAAAGATAAAGCGATTCGCAAGGACAAAAAATGTGTAACGATAGTAGTTCGAAGGAGCAGTAATGATAACAACAAAAAAAGAACTCGAGTATTTCCTATCGCAAGACGCAATTGCATTACATTGTAACAGAAAAAGACCAAAGTTATTTGGCGACGATGTTTGGAAATACCAAATAATATTGAGAAAAACGGAGTATTATACAAATTTGTTTCGTGAAAACAAAAAATATTTTTTATTTCATTACATCTGGTATAAATTTAAACTCCATAATCGTTCTATAAAATTGGGCTTTTCTATACCCATTAATGTTTTTGGTCCCGGGCTTTCTATTGCCCATCATGGCACGATCGTTGTTAATAGTGCAGCCAAAGTAGGAAAGAATTGCCGTTTACAAGAAGGCGTAAATATTGGCGCTACAAATGGTAGCAAATCAGCTCCTCAAATCGGTGACAATGTATTTATTGGAACCGGCGCAAAAATTATCGGCGATATTTCTATTGCGAACGATGTTGCAATAGGTGCAAATGCGGTCGTTGTTAAATCAATTACTGAAAGTGGAGTCACATATGGAGGAGTTCCTGCAAAAAAATCAGTTCAAATAATTCTCATTTCAATCTAGCACCCGAGCTTTTCAAATAAAACATTAAGATATCCGTCAAAATTCAAGATGTCGAGTAAGTGGAAAATAATAAATTTCTAAACAAAGCGCTAAAAAACGGGCATGTCTAAATGGTTTGTTAAATCCCTATTTAAACGCATTGGTGAATTTTATGATTTCATTGACTATCTCGATTATTGTTTCTATTGTATTGATGAAATTTAAAGAAAAAACCGTTATACAGACGGAGCGAGAGAATCAAATAGTGAATCTATATGTTGATATAATGGGTGTATCGGCACTACTAAAGTCAATGAGAGGAATTTTGCATATGAATTTTAAAAAATTGTTTCAATCCGATATATCACGTTACGGTAATTTGCGCAGGGGCTACATAAAAAGATTTCATTTTTATTTCAGAAAATGCCAAACCTGTACAAATCCGATCATCAGGCGTTTATACAGATTTATTTTCGGAAGAATTGCAATCAAAAGGGGCTTGGAAATATCTCCGAACACGAAGATTGGAATAGGATTGTATCTTGGACATGCTTTTAATATTACAATAAACGAAAAGACTATTATCGGAGATAATTGTAATATACACAAGGGTGTTACCATCGGCCAAGAAAACAGAGGTGAAAGAAAGGGGACTCCCGTGATTGCAGATAAGGTTTGGATAGGTATTAACGCCACCGTTGTTGGAAATATAACGATTGGCGAGGATGTGCTTATTGCACCAAATGCATATGTGAATTGCAATGTTCCGAGTCATTCTGTTGTTTACGGTAATCCGTGCATTATAAAAGCTCGATGCAATGCTACCGAAGGATATATAAACAACGTTTGCAAATGACCTAAATTCGATAAGACAAAGGAGTATTTTATGCTTATACCTAATATAAAATTATCCCCTGCCCCCATCCTCATCACTGGCGCTGCTGGATTTATCGGTTCCAACTTGGTGATGGAGTTGTTGCGTACCGTTCCGGATAGTCATATCATCGGCCTCGACAACATGAATGACTATTACGATGTATCTATTAAAGAATATCGTCTTTTAGAAATTGAAAAGCTTGCAGCTGAGCATCCTGATTGTACATGGGAGTTCGTCAAGGGAAATCTTGCCGACCGTGCGCTGATTGACAGCTTGTTTGATAAATACCACTTCTCGGTTGTTGTTAATCTTGCTGCACAGGCAGGTGTGCGTTACTCTATTACAAATCCGGACGTGTATATTGAATCCAACATCATTGGCTTCTACAACATCCTTGAGGCCTGCCGTGCTACCATGAACACCGATCACCCCGTGGAGCATCTTGTATATGCATCCTCATCTTCGGTGTATGGCACCAACAAGAAGATTCCATATTCTACAGACGACAAGGTGGACAACCCTGTTTCGCTTTATGCAGCAACTAAAAAAAGCAATGAGTTAATGGCACATGCCTACTCCAAGCTCTACAATATTCCTTCCACGGGCTTGCGCTTCTTTACGGTGTACGGTCCTGCCGGTCGTCCGGACATGGCGTATTTTGGATTCACCAACAAGCTTTTAAAGGGGCAGACCATAGAGATCTTTAACTACGGTAATTGCAAGCGAGATTTTACCTATGTGGATGACATCGTGGAGGGCGTTAAGCGCGTGATGCAATGCGCTCCCGAAAAGGTGAACGGCGAGGACGGTCTACCGCTTCCTCCCTATCGCGTGTATAATATCGGCAACAGTAGTCCCGAAAATTTGCTTGATTTTGTGACCATTCTGCAGGAGGAGCTGCTCCGTGCAGGTGTGCTCCCCGCCGATTACGACTTTGAGGCCCACAAGAAGTTGGTGCCGATGCAACCGGGCGATGTGCCCGTGACCTTCGCCGATACCACCGCTCTTGAGCGTGATCTCGGCTTTAAACCCGCCACCTCGCTGCGCACAGGGCTGCGCAGATTTGCGGAGTGGTACAAGGAATTTTACAAAGTATAATTATGCCGAATCAGTTGCCATGGAGAAGCACTCGTAGGGACTGCAGGAACGCATCATAATCAATTGAATAAGAAAGTGAGAATGATGAAATGAAAATTGCAGTCGCGGGGACCGGCTACGTCGGTCTCTCTATGGCAGTTTTACTGGCACAGCACAACCAGGTTACTGCCGTTGACGTGATCCCCCAAAAGGTGGAGATGATCAACGCCAAAAAATCCCCCATCCAGGACAAGGAGATCGAGGAATATCTGGCCACCAAGGAGCTGAATCTTGTGGCTACCACCGACGGTGCCGCCGCTTACCGTGAGGCAGAGTTGGTTATTATCTCCACTCCCACCAATTACGATCCCAGCAAGAACTATTTCGACACCTCCTCCGTGGAGTCGGTGATCGATCAAGTCATTGAGGCAAACCCCGATGCGGTCATGATTATTAAATCCACCATTCCCGTAGGCTTTACCGAAAAGGCCAGGGAGAATTTTTGCTGTGACAACATCCTTTTTAGCCCCGAGTTTTTGCGAGAGGGCAGAGCACTTTACGACAATCTCTACCCCAGCCGCATTATTGTGGGCGTGCCGGTGAAAAACGCCAGACTCCATAAGGCGGCAGAAACCTTTGCGGCGTTGTTGAAGCAGGGCGCGATCAAAGAGGAGATCGAGGTACGGTTTATGAACCCCACCGAGGCGGAGGCAGTTAAGCTGTTTGCGAATACGTATCTGGCACTTCGCGTATCCTTTTTCAATGAGCTGGATACCTACGCCGCAGTGAGAGGGCTTGACACAAAATCTATCATTGAGGGTGTGGGTCTTGACCCCCGTATAGGCGATCATTACAACAATCCTTCCTTTGGTTACGGCGGTTACTGTCTGCCAAAGGATACCAAGCAGCTTTTGGCCAATTACAACGACGTGCCGCAAAACATCATTTCTGCTATCGTTGCTGCTAACGGAACCCGTAAAGATTTTATTGCCGATCAGATCATTGCCAAGAAGCCGAAGATCGTGGGCGTTTACCGCCTGACCATGAAGGCCGGTTCGGATAATTTCCGCCAGTCTTCTATTCAGGGCGTGATGAAGCGCATCAAGGCAAAGGGTATTGAGGTAGTCATTTATGAACCCACGATGCGAGAGGATGCATTCTTCAATAGCCGCGTGATCCGCGACCTTGATGAGTTCAAGCGGATCTCTGATGTGATCCTCGCTAACCGTTACCATGAGGATATTGCCGATGTGATCGACAAGGTCTACACCCGTGATCTATACTTCAGAGATTGACAACGGTTGTTTTTTCGGCACGGGCTTTAAGAATTGCTTGTATTGCGATTGACTGACCTTGCACGAGAGGGAAATATTAAAGAAACCGTTGCACGTGAATAGTTGAAGACGTTTCCGCATTTGGAAAGTGGATTTTCCATTTGTATCTGCGAAGGTACACGCGGTGTAAATTTGAATTTTTGAGGTGGTAACTATGAAATGTTTGATTTTGGCGGCAGGCTACGCCACAAGACTGTATCCTTTAACCGAAAATTTCCCCAAGCCGCTATTGACGGTTGGTGAAAAAACTATTCTTGACTGGCTCATTGATGATATCGATACGTCGGGTGAGGTGGATGAGTACGTGGTGATCTCCAACCACAAGTATTTCCCGCATTTTTTAGAGTGGGCAAAAACAAAAGCGCAAAAAATTACGGTGCTTGATGATGGTACTACCAGTAATGAAACTCGTCTTGGTGCTGTTAAGGATATTCAGTTTGCCATCGATATGCTTTCACTTGATAGCGATATGCTGGTGATTGCGGGCGATAACGTGCTTGATTTCAGCCTGACAAAATTTATCGATTATACCTACCAAAAGAACACCTCTTGCATTATGCGCTACTTTGAGCCGCGTTACGAAAAATTGCTTAAGACCGGTGTCGTTACTGTTGGGGAAGATGATATTGTTGTTAAAATGACCGAAAAATCTCCCACGCCCGAAACGAACTGGTGCTGCCCGCCCTTTTATTATTACACAAAAGAGGATGCAAGACTGGTCGCAAAGGGAATTACCGACGGATGTGGCACGGATGCGCCTGGCAGCTATATTGCTTGGCTTTGCATGCAAACAGAGGTGCACGCTATGGAAATGCCGGGGAGTCGCTACGACATCGGCAATCTTGAGAGCTACGAAAAGGTCAAGGCGGAATACAAAGGGATTACGCGCTGATTTAAATTAAGACAAAAGGAGAAGCGTCATGGACGAGAGGACCAACCGAATATTATTTTTGCTGTTGCGTTCCTCGATTGATGCAGTGAGCCTCACAAAAGAGGATATAGCATTGCTTACCCCCCAGCTTCGGGCACGGTTGACCGCTGTGGCAAAAGCGCACGATATGGCGCATTTGTTAGCATTGGGATTGCAGCAAAACGGGCAAGAGATCGGTGCGGAGCTGAAAAAGATCATGTTTGAAGCGGTATACCGCAGTGAGCAGCGCGAGCGTGATTTTGAAAACGTTTGTACGGCACTCTCGGCGGCAAAAATCCCTTTTATCCCCTTGAAGGGTGCCGTTTTGCGCGAATATTACCCGGAAACATGGCTGCGCACGAGCAGTGATATTGACGTGCTTGTACGGCATGAGGATTTTACTCGTGCCTCAAGTGCCTTGGTAGATATGCTGGGGTACAGGGAAACGATGCACAGTACGCACGACGTATCCTTTGCGAGCCCCGAGGGTACCCACATAGAGCTCCATTTCGATTTGCTCGAGGAGAACCGCGCCAACAACGCCACAAGGATGCTGAAAAATGTTTGGGAGTATGTAGCACCCAAGGAGGACGGCGGTTATTTTTATGAGATGACCGATGCTTTCTTCTATTTTTATCATATTGCTCACATGTCAAAGCATTTTGAAAATGGAGGGTGCGGAATTCGTCCGTTTATCGATTTATGGATTCTTGACCGTATTGAGGGAGTGAATCAAAATGCTCGAGATGAATTATTGGAGAAAGGAAATTTGCTACAATTTTCGCGTGTGGCGCGCAAATTAAGCGAAGTGTGGTTTGGCGGTGGTGAGATTGAGGATCCTATTTTGCTGAAAATGCAGAATTTTATATTGCAAGGCGGAGTATACGGCTCTGCTGACAATCGTGTTGCAATTCAGCAAAAGAGACGGGGTGGGCGGATCGGATACCTTCTGTCAAGAATATTTCTTCCCTATGCCAAGCTAAAGCGGTATTATCCTATATTGGAAAAACACCGTTGGCTGATGCCGCTTATGCAAATAAGGCGTTGGTTTATGCTCTTAAAGCCTGATGTAGCAAAAATGGCAAGGCAAGAGATGAGAGCAAACGGAAATATTAAAAAATCAAGAGCTGATGAAATGAAGGAGCTTTTGGATCATATAGGCTTGTAACGGTATTGTGTGATTAAGCAATAAAAAACGGGTTTCATATCGAAACCCGTTTTTTATGAGGTGATTTTTAGCGCGTTGATATGTGGATTTAGTGGATTAAATGAATTTTTAGCTGATTGCCCCACCCCTTCCAGACATTGCATTTGACCGGGGGGTACCCCCTATGGTATAATAGATATATCAAACAAAGGAGGTACAACGGTATTCGTAATAGGCAAAAAATTATTGTATTTATCTTTAGTGTGGTGCTGCTGATCGCGACCTTAATTGTCGGTGCTTCGGCGGCAACCACGCATACGGTGGTAAAGGGCGACACCATGTGGCGTCTTGCAGTCAGATATGAGATCGGACTTGATGAGATAAAAAAGGCAAATCCGCACATTGCAAACCCTGCGCTGATCTATCCCGGTGATGTTTTGAACATACCCACAATAGATTCTACTGTGCTTGATTACGAGGCACAGGTGGTGCGCCTTGTCAATGCGGAGCGCACGGCAAGAGGGCTCTCTCCCCTCACGGTGGATTGGCAGCTTGCCCGCGTGGCGCGCTATAAATCCCAGGACATGCGAGAGAATCATTACTTTTCGCATACCAGCCCTGTTTACGGCTCGCCGTTTCAAATGATAAAAAGCTTCGGCATTTCCTATCGCTCTGCCGGTGAAAATATTGCCAAGGGATACAAAACGCCCGAATCCGTGGTAAACGGCTGGATGAACTCCCCCGGACACCGCGCCAACATTTTAAATGCTTCATTTACCAAGATTGGCGTTGGCTATGTAGCAAGCGGCAATTATTGGACACAAATGTTTATTTCTTAAAACAACAGGCTACCGCCGCGGCGGTAGCCTGTTTTGTATTTAGTGCCTTTAGGCAGTTGAGCGCGCAGCGCGAAACAGACAACCACCCGCTATGCGGGTGGGCAACAAAGGTTATACCAAAAAATCTCCTAACGTGGTACAATAAGATGCTCAAGTCTATTGCAACACGAAAGG
>JAFVOQ010000046.1 GCA_017505785.1 Clostridia bacterium | reverse complement strand
TTTTGAAACGGACTTTTTCTACCGTCCCTCACAAGGCTCGACGTACCAAGTACGCCTCACGCCTTGTGATGAACGCTTCTCGCCTAAATCTGACTATCCCCTCGGTAAGGGGGTGCCTCAAATTTGCATTTGAGACACCCCTGTTGCTGATTATACTGCTTTTTCGGATTTGCCTATTTTTTTCTTGATCCATTCGATAAGATCAAAGTCAAGCAGGAAACGGCAGAACCGTTTTTCGCCGTGTGCCTCAAGCTTTGCAAAAATCAGCTTGGTGATAAAATATGCGGCGATCCCACCGAGTGCGCCTGCCGCAAGCCCTGCCAGCACGTCGGAGGTATAGTGCACCATAAGATAAATGCGTGACATACCCATAACCAACGGGAAGAGCAGTACGGGAAAGAGGTGTTTCTTTTTCTTGCTTGCAAGAAAAAGCCCTAACATGGCGGCGGTAGCCGAGGTGGTGTGCCCCGAGGGGAAGGAGGTGAAAACGCCCTCACCCTTTCTTGCCTCGCCAACCATAACCCACCAGCCATGCACGGTTTCGGCAAGGTGATCAAAATTTGCGTAGGGTCGCATGCGCCCGACAAGCGGCTTTAGCGTGAGATTGGTGATGATACCGCCACAGCACACGGCGATAAACACGCACGCGCCAAGCTTGCGTGTGCGCCGAAAGAGCATGAGGATAGCACCGAGTGCAAACATGCAAAGCCCGTCGTGCGCGAAAAAGCTGATAAATTTCATCAAATATGTGAGCCACGAGGTGATCTCAGCCCCCACGCTTTCCCCCGTTGCCACGGCAAGCTTATGCATAAGGGTAAACATGGAAAGGTCGATATTTTTAAACACGGTGTCGATCCATTCAGCCACTTTAACACATCCTTTTTTTGTTTTATACCCATACAGTATAGCACATTGCTTGCCTTTTTGCAAGTATGCCGCAGGACAGAATTTTTTGCTTTTTGCTTGAAATTGTATCGATCGTATGATATAATTTGTCTGTACATTTATATTAATAGCGGAAGGGAGAGCTTTATGAAAACCGAATATCTTACGCTTTCCGATCTTTTTGCAATTCTTAAAAAGCGCATCGCGCCCATACTTCTCATCGCCGTCATTCTTGCAACGGGCGGCTTTGCTTTACGCGCTCTGTTGCCCGCGGAGTACAGCGCAACCGCCACGTTTTACGTGCGCAATCTGCAATCGGAGCAGTTTTTGGAGGTGAACGGACTGACCTCCTCTCAGCTGGCATCGGTACAAACGCTTGCCAAGGAATATGCGACGCTGGCACAGGAAAGTGATGCACTCTTTGACCGTATGATCGCGAACCACGCGCTGTCGACCTCGCGTGAGGAGCTGCGGAACATGCTCACCGCCGCCACCGACAGCACGGTATTTACCGTAACGGCAACTGCGCGCGACACGGCAACTGCCGATGCGGTGATCGCCGCCGTGGAGGCGGAGTTGCCCGATCTGATCCAGGAAACGGCATGGCCGGGGCTTTCCGGGAGCTTTCCCGTGGTAATATTGCTGCGCGAGGCGGCACCTGCCACACGCTCCACCGCACACCCTGTTTTGTGGGCGGCACTGTTTTTTGCGGGGGGATTTTTGCTTTCGTACCTGTATTTTATTTTCTGTTTCTTGTTTTCCAATCGCTTGACCGATGCCGCCGAGATCGACCGCGTCTTACCGGGCGTCCCACTTTTCGGTGTCATTCCCGAAATAGAGCCGCCTGCCGATGCGGCAGAGGCGTTTTTCTCTCTGCGTGAACGATTGCCGCGTGGCGAGCGTGGCAGTGCTGTGACCTTAGCGGTCACCTCGGCAATTGCGGGAGAGGGTAAAAGCTATGTTATCGCGGAGCTGGCGCGCTCGCTTGCAACTGCGGGGCACCGCGTGCTTTTGATCGATGCCGATCTCAGGCGCGGCGCAAAGGAGGTCTTTTTCATGCCCGAAGCCGAGCCCGGCTTTGCCGAGTATCTTTCGGGCAAGGTGCAAAAGCCCGAGGCACTGGTGCACCCAACAGAAAAGGTTGGGCTTTCGCTCCTGCCTGCAGGTATCGTGCCCGTTTCTCCCTGCGATCATCCGCTTGCCAACCGCATGGCTGCATTATTGGCGGTATATTGCAAACAATATGATTATATTTTGGCGGATTTCCCTGCCGTGACAGAGGCAACAGATGCTGTGGTTTGTGCGCGTGATTTCGCCAATACCGTTTTGGTGGCAGCACCAAACAAAAGCGGCGCGCGTGAGCTGCGCGCGGCAGCGGCATCCATAACGGCCGCCGGCGGCAGTCTTTTGGGCATGGTGGTCAACACACCTCCAAAGGATAAAAAAGCACATTAAGTTTTATTGAAGAAAGCTTGATTTTTGAAAGGAGTTAACAATGAAAACCAGTCTTGTAATTATGGCGGCAGGCATTGGCTCGCGCTTTGGAAAGGGCATCAAGCAGCTGGAGCCTGTGGGTCCCGGCGGTGAGATCATCATGGATTATTCCATTCACGATGCGCTGGAGGCAGGCTTTGACCGTGTTGTTTTTATCATTCGTCGCGACCTTGAGGCGGATTTCCGTGAGATCATCGGCAACCGCATTGAAAAGATCTGCCCCGTGGCATATGCATTTCAGGAAAAGGAGGATCTCCCCGCGGGCTTTACCTGTCCCGAGGAGCGCAAAAAGCCTTGGGGCACGGGTCAGGCAGTGCTTGCCTGCCGGGGGATCGTAAACGAGCCCTTTGTTGTGATCAACGCTGACGATTACTACGGCAAGGAGGGCTTTCGTCTCGCACACGATTTCCTTGTGAAAAATGCAGAAAGCAAGGGCAAATTCTGCATGCCGGGCTTTATTCTCAAAAACACTCTCAGTGAAAACGGTGCTGTAACGCGTGGCGTTTGCCGTGTGGAGAACGGGTATCTTGCGGGCGTCACCGAAACGGGCGGCTTGGTGCACGACGGCGAGGGTGCGGCTGTGGAGAAGGACGGCGCAAAGACCCCCATTGACCCGAGATCGATCGTTTCCATGAATATGTGGGCACTCACCCCCGACTTCTTTGATGAGCTTGAGGCAGGGTTTGTTTCGTTCCTTTCTGCCCTCAAGCCCGAGGATATCAAGGCAGAGTATCTTTTGCCCATGGTGATCGACGGTATGATCAAATCGGGCAAGGCAACCGTAGCTGTGCTGCCCACCAATGATCGCTGGTTTGGCGTGACGTACCAGGAGGACAAATACGCCGTGATCGAGAGCTTTCAGGCTCTCCATGCGGCTGGCGTTTACACCGAGCCTCTTTATCAATAAGATATATGAAAAAAGCGACCGCGGCATGGGTCCAAACCCCATGCCGCGGTAATTTTATTTTTTCATCAATTCCTCTGTTAGGCGCAGAATCTCGGGGGCTACACGGTCGCGCTGCTTTTGGCTGATCCACGCATATAAGGGGTAGGCGGCTGCAACGCCCGAAAGCCCAACAATGCCAACGAGAACGCCAAGCACGATCATACCCGTGCTGCTGCCCCATACCAGCACGCAGCACATACCGACACCAAGCACAAGCGCGCTCAAAATGCCGATGATAAGGGAGATCAGCTGTGCCTTTTCGGTTACGCTTGCATCAAGTGCGCGCAGGCGCTCCCATTTATCCTCCTCCTCGGGGGCGTATTTCTTGCGAATGCGCCGCAGCTCCTCTTGATCGGCGGCGGAATAGGTGTAGGAAAAGCGCTCATTTTGCGCTGAATGTGTGTGCTTATTAGGTTCCATGTTGATCTCCTTGTTTTCTGATTTTTAGCTCTTTGGCGGCGTGTGTGATCATATAGATCGCCATGCCGAGCACAAACAGGCAAACAGCCGCCCCGGAAAGGCCCGTGACGAGCTGCCTGAATGTGGCGTCGCTCTCACCGCCAAAGGCAGAAAGCATGGCGGTTTCGAGGGACAGCATTGACACCGAGGCGGTGGTCATGCTCACGGCCTTTGCGGCACGGAGCAGGGGACTGTTGCATTTGCGATATTTGATGATACTCACAATAGCAACCGTGAAGGCACCAAAGGTGTAGGTTGCCATGGCAATAGTGGCAATGCTGTGATAGGAAAAACCGCGATTTTGCCAGAGGATAAAGGCAACGATCACGAGCAGCGCCGGGGTCATTGCCGCCAAGGCAATGCCGCAAAAGCGGTAGCGGCGCAGCTCCTCAGCATAATCCCTGCCGGGGGTAAGCTGCTTTAAGTCGCGCAGCAGGAAGAAACGCATTGCGGTTAGCAGGATATAGTATACCGCAAGCGCCAAAAACCACCGCGAACGGTAGGAAAGCCCCATGCCAAGCTGAAACAGTGCATAGCTTGTGTTAAGGGTCAGGGAGCTGTAAAGCGTAAGCTTTAAGCGAAAGCGTGCGTCGGTAAAAATGCGGTGCACAAGGCGATTGTGCGCCTTTAATTTTTTAGCAAAGCGCAGAATGTCGGGCACGCGCATCACGCATGCCACAAGCGTATAAAAGGATAAAACGTATGTCGCATAGCTGATAACACCGGCGCCCCTCATAGCGCCAAGCGCAAAGATCAGCAAAAAAGTAGAAAGCAAAGCGAGCAAGCACAGGATCGCCCCGTGCGGGTAAAGAAGATAGTGAAGGATCCTTTTAAACCGTTGCATGCTTCTCCATTTCCAGCTTGACGGTAAAGGTGGTGCCGTGCCCCAGCTCACTGGCAACCGAAATTTCACTTTCGGTAATGTCGATGATGCGGCGCACGAGCGTAAGACCTAAGCCGTTGCCCTCGGTTTGGTGTGAGGTATCGCCCTGATAAAATTTTTCAAACATATGCTGCCCCACCTCCGCTGAAATGCCGCAGCCCGTATCGCGCACGCTTACCACGGCAAAGCCGTTTTCGGCTTGCAGGGAAACGCCCACGCAACCGCCCTCGGGCGTAAATTTAAAGGCGTTTGAAAATAGATTGTTCCACAAAAGCGTCATCATTTCACGGTCGGCGCTGACATGGATGCCGTCGGCAATGTCGGTTTCTATCTCGATGTGCTTTTGCTCCCAGGTGTGCTCAAACCCCAAAAGACATTCCGAGAGCTGCTCACCGAGATCAAACGCTTCGGGGGTTGGTATGATCTGCTGATTTTCCAGCTTGTTCAGCTTTAAAATGTTGGAAACAAGGCTTGAAAGGCGGCGCGTGGCAGCGGTGATCGCCCTTGCGTATTCCAGTCGCTTTTCCTCCTCCAGCGTGGGTGAGGAGAGCATGGTTGCGTAATTTTGTATCACGGCAAGCGGTGTTTTCAGCTCATGCGACACGTTGGCGATAAAATCGGTGCGCAGCGTTTCGGTGCTTGCAAGCTCCCGTGCCATTTCGTTGAAGCAATCGATGATCTCGCTAAAGGCATCGTTGCCGTCAAATGCCTTTGGTGCCCGAATACGCACGTCAAAGTTGCCGCGCATCATCTCTGCTGCCGCCGCGGTGATCCTTTTGACAGGGAGCTCGACCGTGAGCTTGTGGCGTGCCGCATCAATGGCGGTGACGATCAGACTTAAAAGCACCACGTTTGCAAAGGTCAGCTTTGCCGCCGTTGTGATATCCTCTGAGGTAAGGGTGATTCCCATGACAGCGGTCATGGTGGTGATAAATAACGCCATGCAGCAGGTGATAACGAAGGCAATGAGTAAAAAGAAGATCACACAGCGGTGAAGCGTGAGCAGAAGCTTGTGGAATTTAGGCGTGCGGTTCATTTGAGCACCGCCTTATAGCCAAGCCCGTGCACGGTTACGATCTCAAAATCCTGACAGGCCGCCAGCTTGCCGCGCAGCTTTGTCATGTAAACATCAACCGTGCGGGGGCCCGACGAGGTATCCGCATCCCAAAACTCGTCCATTAGTTGAGTACGGGTAAAGGCCTTTTTGGGATAGGAGAGGAGCTTGTAGAGAAGGCTGAATTCACGCGCGGTCAGCGGGATCTCCTCCCGGCCAAGATACGCCGTGCGCTCGTCCATATCCATGACGAAATCTCCCACCGTCAGCTTGCGTTGCGCGGCCATTTTTGCGCGGCGCAGCAATGCGCCGATGCGTAGCAGCAGCTCGTCAAGATCAATGGGCTTTACCATATAATCGTCAACCCCCACGCGGTAGCCGCGCTGCTTTGCTGCAAGGTCGTCGCGCGCGGTCATAAACAGAATGGGTATGTTTTCGTTGAGCGTTCGAACGGTTCTGACAAACTCAAAGCCGTCGATCCTTGGCATCATGATGTCGGATATGATCAGGTCAAAGGTCTTTTCGTATAAGGCATCGTATGCCGCATCGGCATCAAAACAGCCCGTGGCCTCGTAGCCGTTTGCACTTAAAAATCGGCACACACCTTGACAAAGATCTCTGTCATCCTCCACAACTAAAATTTGAAACATGAGTTACCCCCTTGTCGCAGGATATTTTTAGTATAGCATAAAAATGTTAAGATTTTGTTTTTATTTGGGAAAGGCTGTATATTTTTTATAGCCGAAGGGAGCCGAACACAACAGCCTCACGGCAATACTTTTTTGTATCTTTTGCCGTGCCAAGACTTACAAAGTTAAAGCAGCGGCGCGAAGATGCGCACCACCGCGCGGAAAAAGCGCACGAAAATATTGGGGGTGAGCTCCGCATCACTCACGCGCCGACATTTGCCAAGCGTTTCCTCGATATCTTTTTTGAGGTCGTTGATGGCAGGGACTTGATACAGCCATACGCCGTTTTCAAAATGGTGCACCAGGCTCCTGTAATCGAGATTGATCGTGCCGATCATAGCAGAGGTGTCGTCGGCAAGATAGCTTTTGGCGTGAATGAACCCGGGGCTATACTCATAGATCTCAACGCCCGCACGCATCAAGCGAGCGTAGTAGCTGCGCGTCATGCCGAACACCAGCTTTTTGTCGGGGATATGAGGCACGATGATCTTGACGTCTACGCCGCGCAGCGCCGCGTTTTCAATGGCAGTGCAAAGATCGTTATCAATGATAAGATATGGCGTGGTCATATACATATAGCGCGTAGCGTAGGCAAGCATATTTTGAATAACGCTTTTTCCAACGCGGCGGCGATACAGGGGCGCGGGTCCGTCACCAAAGGGGATCACAAACCCCTCGCCTGCCGTAGCCTTTTTGGGGTAAAGCTCGTTTTGCGGCTTTGGCAGGTGCCGCACGTTAATGCCAAAATCGGTAAGAAACAGGCGCGTGAGTTCCCACACCGCCTCACCCTCAAGGCGAATGCCCGTGTCCTTCCAGTGCCCAAAGCGCTCGATCTCGTTGATATACTCATCCGCAATATTTACGCCGCCCGTGTAGCCAATATACCCGTCGATGACGGTGATCTTGCGGTGTGAGCGATTGTTAAACTCACTGTCGGCATTGCCCCGCAGGCGCGAGAAGGGTGTTGCCTCAATGCCGTATCTGTGCAGGATCTTTGCGTAATTTCCGGGGAGCGTGGACATACACCCGATATCGTCGTACACGACCTTGACCTCAACCCCTGCCGCTGCCTTTTGCCTAAGGATCTCAAGGATCGCGTTCCAAAACTTGCCCTCCTCAATGATAAAATACTCCATGTAGATGAATTTTTTTGCCTCGTTAAGGTCCTGTAGCAGCCGCCCCATCATATCCTCGCCAAGGGGGAAGTAGGTGATATCGGTTTGCTCAAACAGGCTGCAATCGGCAATTTCGGCAAGCATTTTTGCGTGGTTGTGTATCGCGCGATCCTCCTGTAACAGATGCGCAAAGGTGGCGCTGTCATTCTTTTCATAGGAAAGGGAGGCAAGGTCCGAAAGGCGCTTTACATATTTCTTTTTGAGCGTGCGTGAGGCAAAGATGAGATAAAGCATAAAGCCTGCGATCGGTAAGATCAGCACAAAAAGAAGCCAGGGAACCTTATAATCGGGATTGTCGTCGGAGGAGATGATCTTGATCACGCACCCGATCTCGGTTGCCCATGCCGCAAGATAAAAATAGGGCACGAAATAGCACAGTGCCACAACCACGCCGATGATCAGGAGCACCTCAAGGACCGTGAGGAGCATGGCGATGATATAGCGTACGGGAATATAGTTGACCTCTCTTGATATCGTTCTTTTGCCTGCGTTGTAGGTGTATGTTCGCTTCATTTGTGTCCCCTTGAAAATATCTCTAAAGTATTCTTGCCCGAGGTGTGCGTCAGCACACACCTCGGGCGGTATTTTATTTGTCCTTTTTGGCGTAATCGATGCGCGCATTCGCGGCGGCGGTGCGCTCCTTGGCAGCGGCGATCTGTGCATCGCGCTCCTTTTGCATCAGCTGCTGGCGAGCAGAGGGGGACATTTTGGCCTCCTCCCAGGTGGCGCGGCTCTCGGCCTTTGCTGCCTCGAAGTTTGCCTTGTCAACCTCGTGCTGTGCCTTGGTGCTTTCCTTCATGTCACGAAATGCTTTCTTGAAAAAATTTTTGATACCCATTGTAAGTTCCTAACCTTTCTTAATTTTATAGTTGTATTTTTTTATTGGTTTTCGTTCATGATCTTATCGCTCATGGCGATGATCTCGGGTGCATATTTTTTGCGGCGCGCATCGAGAATACGCTGATAAAGGGGATAGTTGACAGCAACTGCCAGTATACCAAGCAGACCTATGCCGATGCCAAGCGGCATCGAGCTGCCGATCACACCCATGGCAAGGCTCATGCCTGTGCCCAGCACAAGTGCCCCTACGGTGCCAAAGAGATAGGAAAAAACTGTGGCAGGGCGCTTAACCTTCTTATCAAGCGCTTTGAGATCGTCAAGCGCGGTGTGAGCCTTTTCGGTGTATTGCGTGCGGATCTTTTGTATAAGAAATTCTTTTTCGTTGTTCATCGCTCGTTCCTTTCGTGTGATGTGACATCAGTATAAGACTTGTTTGTTATCGATGTTTTTGTGAAATGTTTTTAAAATGTTAAAAATGCGCTTTCGCCTATTTTTTTGATAAATGCAGAAAGGAAGTTGCAATTTTCGAAAAAGTATGCTATACTATATAATTAGTTATCAAAAGGATAACAAATTTTTCTTGAAAGGAGTTGGTGAAATGGATCCGTTACCGCGAAGTTGCCCCGTCATTTTTGTGCTTGACGAGCGTACTGACAAAAGCAATTTAAAATGTGGAAAACGCATCACGGCAGTGCCCTTTGTATTGCTGTGCTGACGCTGTGCCCGAAACAAAGCATAACATTTTAAATTATATTTTGGAGGAATTATGGATATCGTTAAGCAGTTATTACTGCAGCTTGTACTGATTTTATTAAACGCATTTTTTGCCGCCACCGAGATCGCTGTGATCTCCCTGAATGAAAAAAAGGTGAGAGCGCAGGCAGAGGACGGAGATAAAAAGGCAGCAAAAATTTTAAAAATTATAGAGGAGCCCACGCGCTTTCTCTCCGCCATTCAGGTTGGCATTACCTTAGCGGGCTTTCTTGGCTCGGCGTTTGCCGCCGACAATTTTGCCCAGCGGCTTTCCGGCTTTGTTGTGAGGACCTTTTCGGTTTCTCCTGCATATCACGGCGTTATCAATACCGTATCGGTCATTTTGATCACGCTCGTGCTATCCTACTTCACGTTGGTGCTGGGTGAGCTGGTGCCTAAGCGTGTTGCCATGCGCCACAAGGAGAAGCTTGCCAACGCGGTGTGCGGCTTTATTTCCGGTCTTACCGTTGTGTTAAAGCCCGTTATCTGGTTGCTCACGGCTTCCACAAATGGCATGCTCCGCTTGTTTGGCATTGATCCCCATGCCAAGGAGGAGGCGGTTTCTGAGGAGGATATCGTCATTATGCTTGATGCGGGTGCTGATGAGGGCACGCTCAATGAGGATGATATTACATATATCAAAAATGTGTTTAAGCTTGACCGCTTGACCGCCGCCGACGTAATGACGCAAAGAAGCAACATGGTTACCGTAACCGAGCATGCGACCGAGCAGGAGATCCTTTCAAAGCTTGCCATCGAGGGATATTCCCGTATTCCCGTATACGCCGAGGATAACGAAAGGGTCGTGGGCATTTTGCACGCGCGCGAATATCTCTTGCATCGCGCAGATCCTGATTTCAAGTTATCGGATGCGTTGCTCCCCCCTGTATTTGTGCCCGAAACCATTCACCTGGATGCGTTGTTCCGTGATATGCAGCGCGAGCAAAGGCACATGGTGATCGTGGTGAACGAATACGGTCACGTATCGGGTCTTGTCACTATGGAGGATATCTTAGAGCAGCTTGTGGGTGAAATTTGGGATGAGCAGGATGTGGCAACCGAGGATATCGTTTCACTTGACGAGCACAGCTACCGTGTGCGCTCTGCGATCTCCATTGACGAGTTTTTTGAATTTTTTGAGCTTGATGCCAATGAGGATATTGTATCGACAACCGTGAACGGCTGGCTTACTGAGGCATGCGGAAACATTCCCGAGGTTGGCTACACCTTGAACTACGAAAATCTTACCGTTTCGGTTACCAAAGCGGACGGTGTGATGACGCATGAGGTGTTGGTTACCGTAACGCCGCCTGAAAGCGAAGAAGCGGTAGAAGAAGAATAAAAAAAGCCCTTGTCCTGCGTGAATACGTGGGGCAAGGGCTTTTTCTCTTGCAAAACAAACGGCTGTATGGTAAAATGATGTTAAACACAGCAAAAAGAGGTGCGATATGAGCGAAAGGTTTGGAATTTGCGGTAAGCTTGGCTTTGGCTTTATGCGCTTGCCCGTGCAAAATGATGAGGTGGATCTTGCGGCATGCTGCCGTATGGTGGATATTTTTCTTGACGCAGGCTTCAATTATTTTGACACGGCACACGGCTATCTTGACGGGAAAAGCGAAATAGCATTGCGAGAGGCGTTGGTAAAACGCTATCCGCGTGAGCGTTATAGGATCGCCAACAAGCTTTCCAATAACTTTTTTGAGAAAAACGAGGATATCCGCCCCTTTTTTGAGGCGCAGCTTGCGGCATGCGGCGTGACCTATTTTGACGTGTACCTCATGCACGCGCAAAACAGAAACGTGTATGCCAAGTATAAAAAGCACCGTGCCTACGAAACGGCGCTTGCGCTTCTTGCCGAGGGGCGTATCAAGCATTTTGGCATATCCTTTCACGACAAGGCAGAGGTTTTGCGCATGATCCTGACGGAGTATCCCGAGATCGAGGTGGTACAGCTGCAATTTAACTATATCGACTTTGAGGACCCTTCGATAGAAGCGAGAAAATGCTATGAGGTCTGCCGCGAATTTGGCAAGTCGGTTCTTGTCATGGAGCCTGTCAAGGGTGGACGTCTTGCGAATCGGCTTCCCGCTGAGGCTGAAAAGATCTTTGAGAGTCTTGGGGGCGGCTCAAACGCCTCGTATGCCATTCGCTTTGCCGCGGGCTTTGAGGGCGTAGAATGTGTGCTTTCGGGCATGGGGACGCCCGAAATGGTGCTGGATAACGTGGGATACATGAAGGAATTTAAGCCGCTTGATGCGCGCGAGCGCGAGGCGGTAGAACGGGTGGTAGCCCTTTTGCGAAAGCAGGATCTCATTTCTTGTACTGCCTGCAAATACTGCACGGAGGTCTGCCCCCGAGGCATTGCCGTGCCCGATATTTTGGGCGTGATCAATTCCATGCGGATCTGCAACTCCTGGAATGCCAAGCACTACTATCACGTATTTACCGAAAACGGCCCCAAGGCATCGGATTGCATCGGGTGCGGCAAATGCGAGGCGGCGTGTCCACAGCATCTGCCTGTGCGCGCGCTGCTAAAGCAGGCAACCGAGCTGTTTGAAAAATGAGTCTGCCCAAATGGAGATTTTCCGTTTATTTTGACACGATTCGCGAACCTTTTACAATCCTTTTCATAATATGATATCGAGGGAGAGGGAAACTCACCCCGAAAGGCTTGAAGGAGGATTCGGTATGAATAACAACTGTTTCGGCAATCTGCTTGGTGATAGCAACAACTGCTGCTGGATCATCATTATTGCACTCATCGTACTTTGCTGCTGCTGCCATTAACCTCAAATATGTCAGATAGCGCGAAGCGCGTTTGACGGTCCGTAATCAAAAATACCGTAGGCTCTGCCTACGGTATTTTGCTTTTTGAGGTTGAAAACGAAATGATTGCTGCAAAATTTTCAAATGCTTGTTTCGCTTTTTTTATATGTGCCGCCAACATAATCGTAGATGACGGCATCCGGCAATTGATAGTTGGAGCTTTTTGTGTATGTATCCCATTCTTCCTCTGTCCAAGATCTTGACAAATGCTCAAACGTAAACGAATTGAGCTTTCCGTTGCTAAAATCAATAGAACCGTAATGATCAATCATCGTGTCATCATCTTGAAAAGTCGTGTATCCAAACATCAACGCCTTTTCGGTGTCCTCTAACGACTTGTAATATGATGATTCGCATGAATAGGTAAGGTACAAACGGGGCGGAGCGAGGGAATCCTTATAGGTAATTCCATGCGCAAAGCCCTCTAAAGGCTTATCTAATTCAGGGGCAAAATATTGAAAATATGAATTCAAATACGGCCCGTTTTGAAGTGCATACCCCCGAGGACTGATAAAATAGAAATAATGATCCTCGTCTAATTCATATTTGCCGTTTAATTCCGAGGTGTAATTTTCTAAGGTTGGCACAGTGTAATCTGGGTTGTTTATATTGGGTGATTCTTCAACATAAGCAGCACCTTCTCTTACGTAAGTGCCTAAAACAAAGGGCAACTCGGAGTAATAATACTTAGCCTCCGTTTTTCCCCCACTATATTCATCAATGATACGAAATTGGTTGATTTGGTCAAACGACTCGGTATATGTGCCGATATGCTCGTACGTGTCACCGCATTTGATGTTGAAATGCAGGTTATCACTCCAATATCCAACGCGGTCGGTGTATGTGATTATCTTTTGAAATTCGCCCTGTTTTTTTAAAACTCCGTTTTCATAATATTTTAAGAAAAAATTGCCCTTGCTACCGTCAATGTCAAAATAGGTGTCAGTACATGTTATCCTTTCATCTGCGGCTTCATAAAGATAAAATCTGCCGGTAACCGGCTCGTAGGAGTCGGTATGTATTTTATCGTTGTCATTACCCATAATGCCACGCAGAGCTTCACAGCTTGTCAACACAAAAAAAGACAAGACGATCAAAAATATTAAGAATAATTTGATATATTTCTTCATGATTGCGGCTCTCCGTGCTATTTTAATCTTTTTGTTTTTCCTCATTATAAGATAAAACGCGCGTGTGTGCAAGGCTTTTTTGAAAAAAATCAAAAAAACCGTTGAGGCAAGCACAAATGTATGATATAATTAATATAATTTATGATTGTAGTACTGCGCTGCGGCGCAGTAAAAGAGGTAATTATGGCAAATTCCGTTAAACAGTCGCACATACGCAATTTTTCGATCATTGCGCATATCGATCACGGCAAGTCTACGCTTGCCGATCGCTTGCTTGAGGCAACAAAAACCGTGGCATCGCGCGAAATGGAGGAGCAATTGCTTGACAGCATGGATCTTGAGCGTGAGCGCGGCATCACCATTAAGGCACGTGCCGTACGCCTTTCCTACACCGCCAAAAACGGGGAAACGTATGATCTTAATCTGATCGACACCCCGGGGCACGTTGACTTTAACTACGAGGTGTCGCGCTCCCTCAACGCCTGTGAGGGTGCTATTTTGGTGGTTGACGCAACGCAGGGAATTGAAGCGCAAACGCTTGCCAATGCCTATCTTGCGGTAGATGCCAATCTTGAGATATTGCCCGTGGTCAATAAGATCGATCTGCCCTCGGCAGATATTGACGGCGCGCGCCGTGAGATCGAGGACGTGATCGGTATCCCTGCCATGGATTGCCCCGCTGTTTCGGCAAAAATGGGCATCAATATCGGGGATGTGTTAGAGCATATCGTCACCGACATTCCTGCACCCTCGGGCGATGAAAACGCGCCCCTGAAGGCACTCATTTTTGATAGCTATTACGATAGCTACCTTGGTGTTGTGGTATATATTCGCGTGGTTGATGGCAAGTTGAAAAGCGGCGACACCATTCGCATGATGTCAACAGGACAGACCTTTGGGGTGGTAGACGTCGGTGTTATGGATGCCTTTGGGCTTTCCAAGCGTGAAGAACTGAGTGCGGGCGAGGTGGGATATCTGACCGCCTCGATCAAGAGCGTGGGTGACACGCGCGTGGGCGATACCGTTACACTGGCTGAGTGTCCCGCCGCCGAGGCACTCCCCGGCTTTAAGGCGGTACAGCCTATGGTGTATGCGGGCATCTATCCTGCTGACGGGTCGCGCTACGGTGATCTGCGCGATGCGCTCGAAAAGCTGCGCCTTAACGACGCCGCGCTTTCCTTTGAGCCCGAAACCTCAGTGGCACTCGGCTTTGGCTACCGCTGCGGCTTTTTGGGGCTGTTGCACATGGAAATTATTGAGGAGCGCTTGGAGCGCGAGTTTAATCTTGACCTGATCACCACTGCGCCCAGCGTTATCTATGAGATCACCAAGCGCGACGGGGAGCGACTGCGTATTGACAACCCCACCAATTTCCCCGATCCTGCCGAGATCGAAAAGGCGTTTGAGCCGATCGTAAAGGCATCGATCATCACGCCTACCGACTACGTTGGCGGTCTTATGGATCTTTGCCAGGATCGCCGCGGCGAGTTTGTGGATATGAAATATCTTGACAGCGCGCGCGTTGAGCTGCATTACCGTTTGCCACTCAATGAGATCATTTACGACTTTTTTGATGCGCTCAAAAGCCGTTCACGCGGCTACGCCTCGCTTGACTATGAGCTTGAGGGATACGTGGAAAGCAAGCTTGTTAAGCTTGATTTTCTTCTCAACGGCGAGCAGGTCGATGCGCTCTCCTTCATCGTGCATGAGGAAAAGGCGTATGCACGCGCCCGTAGGATCGCCGAAAAGCTCAAGGATAATATTCCGCGCCAGCTCTTTGAGGTGCCGATCCAAGCGGCGATCGGCTCTAAGATCATTGCGCGTGAAACGGTAAAGGCAATGCGTAAGGATGTGCTTGCCAAGTGCTACGGCGGTGATATCACCCGTAAAAAGAAGCTGCTGGAAAAGCAGAAGGAGGGCAAGAAGAAGATGCGCCAGCTCGGCTCGGTGCAGATCTCGCCCGAGGCATTTATGGCGGTGCTCAAGCTGGATGACAACGACTGATATGCTGCAAAAGAAAAATACGCTGGGGCTATATCTACACGTACCGTTTTGCGTGGCAAAATGCCGCTATTGTGATTTTTACTCCGCCGCAGCACCAAAGGAGGTCATGGCACGCTACGTCGCGGCACTTGCCAAGGATATGGAAGGCCGCGCGCCCATGGCGCGCGGCTTAACGGTGGATACCGTGTATATCGGCGGCGGCACCCCCACGCTTTTGCCACCCGCGGATATCGCCCGGTTGCTTGATACCGTAGGGCAGCATTATACCCTTGATCCCGCCCCCGAGGTAACCGTGGAGTGCAATCCACAATCCTTTGAGGCGCAAATTTTTGAAGCACTGCTTAGGGCAGGCGTAAATCGCCTCAGCATCGGCTTGCAAAGTGCAAATGACCGTGAGCTTATGGCACTTGGCCGTCCACATGATATGGCGGCGTTTGCGGCTACCTACCGCGCCGCGCGCGAGGCGGGCTTTCAAAATATCAATGTAGATCTGATGTTTGGTATTCCGCACCAAACAAAGGAGAGCCTTCAGTACACGCTAAACACGGTTTTGGCATACGCGCCCGAGCACATTTCGGCATACGGACTGCGCGTGGAGGAGGGCACACCCTTTTGGCAGGAGCGTAACAGCTTGCCGATCGCCGATGAGGATACCGTAGCGGATATGCAGCTGCTGGTTGCCGAGGTGCTTGGCGGTGCCGGCTTTGAGCATTATGAGGTCAGCAATTATGCAAGGGCAGGGTATCGCTCACGGCATAATATGCGCTATTGGCTTGGCACGCCCTACCTTGGCTTTGGACCTGCCGCACACTCCTACTTCGGGGGCGTGCGCCACGAAACACCCCGTGACACGGCGGGCTATATCAGGGCAGTAGAGGCAGGGGATTTTTCTGCCCTGCAAACCAACGCACACTGCATCACCCCACACGAGGCAATGGAGGAGTACGTCATGCTCCGCATGCGACTTTTTGAGGGAATAGATGAGAAGGATTTTTCCGCGCGCTTTGGCATAAGCTTTGAGGGGGCCTTCGGCGATCAGGAAAGGTTGATCCGCGGCGGCTTTTTGACAAAAAAGCAGGGCAGAATTGCCTTTACCGAGCAGGGTATGTACGTGTCGAATGCGATCCTCGCGGAGTGGCTTGATTTTAAACCGTAAAAGGAGATAATACCTTGACACATTTGCAAAAATTTCAGCAAAAGCTGCAAGAGGGGCAGGCGGCACTGATATCCTCGTCGCAAAACAGATTTTATCTCTCGGGATTTCAGTATGACGACGGTTATTTGCTCATTTTTCGCGCGCGTGCCGTTTTGCTGACCGATTTCCGCTATGAGGAGGCGGCAGAACAGCACGCTGACCCTGCCTTTGAGATCCTTTGCCCCAAGCGCGGCATGCTGGATGCCGTGCGTGAGCTGCTTTTGGGGGAGGGCATCAGTGAGCTCCTCATTGAGGAGGAGAGCGTGACGGTTGCACTGCGAGAAAGCCTTGCTCAAAAGCTTGACGATGTTACCGTACACAAGGGGGCAAGTGCCTGCCTTACGGCATTGCGCGCCTTCAAGGATGAGGGCGAGCTTGCTGCCATGGCTGAGGCGCAAAGGATCACCGATGCGGCGTTTACCCACATCCTCGGCTATTTAAAGCCCGGGGTGCGTGAGATCGACGTAGCACTGGAGCTTGAATTTTTTATGCGCCGTTCGGGTGCCGCGGGCATCGCCTTTCACACCATTGCCGTTTCGGGTACGGCATCCTCACTGCCGCATGGCGTGCCGCGCAGCTGCACGCTGGAGAAGGGGTTTCTTACCATGGATTTCGGCGCACGCGTTGGCGGATATTGCGCGGATATGACGCGAACGGTGGTGATCGGCAGGGCAGATGCGGAAATGAAGCATCTTTACAGCACTGTACTCCGTGCACAGCGGGCGGCACTTGACAGGGCTGCACAGGGCGTTTCCTGTCGGGCACTTGACCTTGTGGCGCGCGATATCATTGACGGTGCCGGCTACGAGGGGCGTTTTGGACATTCCCTTGGCCACGGCGTCGGCATTGATGTGCACGAGGCACCAAGGCTGTCGCGCAGTGCCCCGGAGAGCGCGGTTCTTTTGCCGGGGCACGTGGTAACGGTAGAACCGGGCATTTACCTCGCAGGGAAATACGGTTGCCGTATTGAGGATATGATCGCGGTGAACCCCGACGGCAGTATCAGGAATTTCACCAAGAGCGACAAGGACCTCATTGAGATTTAGAACAAACACGGCAACGTTGCAGATTACGGGGCTCGTCAACCTCAAGTGCCAAGGCACTTGAGGAAAACAGAACGCCTCGGTGGCTAAACACCACCGCCGCAAGCGGATCGGCGTTCTTCCCGCGCTTTGCTTCGCAAAGCGGTGGGTTCTCGCCCCCGTAATCCGCGCCAAAAGAAAGAAAAAACCACCACCCCGACTGGGGTGGTGGTTTTTCTTTTGGAGCGGATTACGGGGCTCGAACCCGCCACCTCGACCTTGGCAAGGTCGCGCTCTACCAAATGAGCTAAATCCGCAATGGTGCCTCCGGTCGGAATCGAACCAACGACACGGGGATTTTCAGTCCCCTGCTATACCAACTGAGCTACAGAGGCAAAACTGGCGACCCGGATGGGACTCGAACCCACGACCTCTAGCGTGACAGGCTAGCGTTCTAACCAACTGAACTACCGGGCCAGTTATGCGCAGGATCGGTATTCCGAACCGGCGACTTTGATATTATAACACAGCGTTTGATGCTTGTCAACACTTTTTTTTAAGTTTTTTAAGATTTTTTGAAAAAGCTGTTGATCTCCTGCTTGTCAAACGTGTAATTTGTGCCGCAGAAATGGCAATGCACCTCAAGTGCCTCGGGCTTTCCTTCCGCTACCTGCTCGGCAAGCATGGCGTTTAGCTCCTTTTCTCCAATCGATCGCAGTGCTTCGCTGATGCGGTCGCGCGAGCAGGTGCAGCGGTAACTGACGTCAAGCTCGTCAAAAAGATCATACTCAATGCCGTCGAGTGCAATAGCCGCGATCTCCTCAAGCGAAAGGCCGCGGTCAAACAGCGCGGAAACGTTAGATAGGGAATTGGCATTTTTTTCAAGCTGCTCGATCACCGCGTTATCCGCAAAGGGCAACAGCTGAACGACAACGCCACCCGCCGCGCGGCAGGTGCAGTCCACGTCTACCAGCACGCCAAGCGCGCACAGTGTGGGCAGCTGCTCACTTTCCGCAAAATAAGACGTAATATCCTCGGCGATCTCGCCGCTTACAAGCGGCACTGTGCCGTGGTAGGGCTCCTTGCCGCCAATGTCCTTGATCACCGTTAGCGTGCCGCTGCCAACAGCACCGCCCACGTCAAGCTTTCCGTTTTTCTTCAAGGGGAGGTCTGCTGTGGGATTTTGCACGTATCCGCGCACGTTGCCGATATAATCCGAGGTTGCGATCATCTTACCAAGGGGGCCGTTGCCTGCCACGGTAAGGGTGAGAACGTCGGTTTTTTCTCCAAGCATAGAGCCCATTACAGATGTGGCAGTCAGCAATCTGCCCAGTGCCGCCGTAGCGGTGGGAGCCGTTTGATGAATACGGATCGCCTCGTTTACGATCGCTTTTGAATTGATCACGTGAATACGTGCACTGCCGTCGCGCGTCATGCCACGCAGGATCGTTGCCTGTTCCATTTTATATCCTCACTTTTTACAAATAGCCTTAATAAACCAACGCTCGGTGGTGTCGGTCGGCGCGCTCATATCAACATCGCCGAAAAACTCAATTTCGGCAAAGCCCGCCCTTGTCAGCGCCTGTGTCAGCTCCCCTTTTGTGTAGCAGCGTTCCTGCTGCTCCTCATCGGTGCGACAATAGGTGCCGTCATCCTCTTTTGTGAATACCGAGAGATAAAAGTGGCAAATGCCGCTATCCTTTTTATATTCGTTTTGCCAGCCGCAATAGCAATCCTCGCTCTCCAATATATAGGCGTTATCGCCAAACACCTGCTCGAATTTATAGGGCGTGTTTACGTCAAACAAAAAGATGCCGTCGGGGTCAAGATAATTATGCACCAGAGAAAAGCAGCGATCAAGATCCTGCCTGTCGGTTAAATAATTGATACAGTCAAGCGAGCTGATCACGGCACTGACCGTGCCGTAAAGCTCAAAGCTTTGCATCTGCTGCTGTAAAAACAGAATACCGGACTGCCCCGCGGCACTTTTTCGCTCAAACGCATAACAGAGCATTTCGGCACTGCCGTCGATCCCGATCATATCATAGCCGCGCCTTGCAAGCTCCACGGTCATTTTTCCCGTGCCGCAGCCAAGATCAAGAATGAGCTCAGGGGCAAGCCCTGCGCGCTCAAACGCAGCCTCATAAAAGGAGGCAAAGGCGGCATAGTCAACGTCGCCGTTCAAAGCATCGTAAACGGCGGCAAGTGCTTCATAAGCCTGCATAATGATACTCCTCCTTTACTTTTTCGAAAATACCCCAAAGCCGGGCAAGACGGTCATCAAGAGATATCCCACGTGATCCGCTTGAGGCAGGTTTTCTTTTCACCTTCTTATTTTAGCCGATTTATGCTATAAAGTAAAGTGCTTTTTGGAAAATTCCCCAAAAATGCGATCGATATCACCTGCGCCCATGACCACCACAAGGTCGCCCGGGGCAAGCTCGCGCGCAAGAGTCGCCGTGATATCCGAAAGCCCCCCTACGTATGCGGCGTGCTCGCCGGTGCCTGCCGCAAGTCCTGCCGCGCTCATACCAAGCGTGTCGGTTTCGCGCGCGGGGTAAATGTCTGCAACGATCACGCGGTCAGCACCTGCCAGTGCCGTGCAGATCTCGTCAAAAAATGCCGCCGTACGGGAGTAGGTGTGGGATTGAAAAATCGCAAACACGCGCCCCTCCATTGCCATATCGCGTGCTGTTTTTAGTGTGGCGGCAATCTCGGTGGGGTGGTGGGCGTAATCGTCAAACACGCGCGCACCGCAAAAGATGCCGCGATATTCCATGCGCCGCGCAGCCCCGGTAAAGCGGCCCAGTGCCACAAGAATATCGGCGGCACTCACGCCCGAAAGGTCTGCCGCCGCAGCCGCCGCAAGTGCGTTTTTTACGTTGTGCACGCCTGCTACGCCAAGCGTAACGCGCCCCACGGCACCGCGCGGAAAAATCAGGTCAAAGCTGCACATTCCGCCGTTTTTTGAAAGTGCCGCCGCGCGGTAGTCGGCACCTTCTGACAAGCCAAAGGTAACGCATGGAATACTCTTTGGCAGTGCCGCAAGCAGTGCGGTATCGCAATAGGGAACGATCGCCTTTTGTGCATTGGCGGCAAAGCTGCCAAAGGCGCGGAGCAGCATATCCTTGTCGGTGAAAAAATCGACGTGATCAAGCTCAGCGTTTAGGATAACGGCAAGCGTTGGCGGCAAAGAGAGAAAGGAATTTCCGTACTCGCATGCCTCAAAAATAAAATCGTTGCCGCCGCCTGCCACAAACGGTGCGCCGAATTTCTTCATCACAGCACCGCAAACAACGTTTGGCGAGCGTCCTGCTACGTCAAATATCTCCCCCAGCATTGCCGTTGCGGTGCTTTTGCCGTGGCTGCCTGCAATGCCAATGCGCGAGGGATAGCTGTGCATGAGGTAGCCAAGATAATCCGCGCGGGAAAACAAAGGAACCCCCAGGTGCTTGGCGGCAAGATATTCGGGATTGTCGGGGGTGATTGCCAAGGTGTAAATGACCGCATCAAATTCTGCCATTTGTGAGGCATCGTGGTGCGGATAGACTGCAACGCCCGCGCGGCGCAGGCGTGCGGTGTTTTCGTTTTCGGCGTGGTCCGAGCCTGCTACAAAAAAGCCGCGTGCGCGAGAGATCAGTGCCAGCGCGCACATGTGTATGCCACCAATGCCGATAAACCACAGCTTTGTTTTTTCCGAAAGTGCCGCCGCAATTTCGGCGGGGGCATGATGCGTATTTTCAACAGACATGTCGGTTCCTCCCAATATTGCACAAAAAATGCAGAAAAATATAGTAATTTTGCGGACGTTTTCACAAAACGCACACACGGCGATTGAATAACTTCCACAAAAACACTTTATACTAAAAACATGCCAGAAATGCCATATATTATGACAAAAACTTCAAGGAGGCAAAAAATGCAGATCACAGATATTAAAGTTCGTAAATTGTTTGACGAGGGACCCATGAAGGCCGTTGTTTCGGTTACCTTTGACAGTCAGCTTGCTGTGCATGACATTAAGGTGATTCATGCAAGAGACCGTTTTTTCATTGTAATGCCCAGTCGCAAAAATCCCGATGATACCTATCGCGACATCGTGCATCCGATCAATGCACAGTTCCGCGCGACGCTTGAGGATGCTGTGATTGCCGCTTACGAGCAAGCACTTGCCGCAGCCGAGGCTGCTCCCGCGCAGGAGCTTGCACAGGATGCAGATCCCGCGCCCGTATTTTAAAAGGAGATAAAGAACAGCTGCCTCGCCACCGAAATTGCGACGTTGGCGCAGGATGCTAAAAAACCGCTTTCTCTACCGTTTGTGATAGAGAAAGCGGTTTTTTGTTTGGTTTTGATATCAAGTTAAGCTGTCATAATGAATACGGTCGGTTTCGGGCGTGCCGTACAGCTTCATAATATCGTTCATCAGCTTTTTGATGCGAGAGGTGGGAAGGTAGAAATCACCCACACCGTTTACGGCGGTGAAATATTGCAGGGGGGTGGAGAGATTTTCATAGAAGCAGTATTCACGCTCGATCACTTCGCCCGTTTCTTCATAGTAGCCGGTTTCCTCATTGAGCTCGCGCAGCACGTATTTAAGCTTAATGACAAGTGCGGCACCTTCTGTGCCCGAATTGATGTGTGCCTGCTTTTGTGCCTGAGTCAGATCGGAATATCCGGGGCAGGCGGTGTAAAGAAGCGATTGGTAAAAATGCTTCATTTGCAGGGTGCTTAGCACCTTGCCTGCGCCGTCGCGCACGATCAGCTTATCGGTTGAGAGCAGAGCAGAGCTGCTCGGATTTTCTGCCAGATACTTGAGCGTTTCGGAATTATCAAGCGTAAAGCTTTGCTGATATCCCGCAGGGTACTGGCTGATCATGCCGGGAGCGATCTTTACCGAGATCTCCTCTAAGTAAGAGATCGAGCCGGAAAAGAGGTCGGTGGAGATCCAGTCCTTTTGCGTGAAGAACAAAAAACCAAGCTGCGATTCGTCAAGTGCTACGATCATGTTGTAGCCGGGAACCAGGGTAGTGAAATCCTTGGTTTCGTTGCTGTACGAGTAGCAGATGTTATAGACGTAATAATAGCCGTCCTCCTGCTTTTCGCTAACCAAAACGATGTGCTTTTCCTGGTCGGCGCGCTTAATGACATCCTTGCCCGTTTCCTTGTTGTAGGTGCGTACCCGATTAAAAATGAAGGAAAACTGATAGGCATAGGAATCGGCGTCCAGGCCATAGGGCTTCAGCCATTCGTTGATGTCCGCGTCACCTGTGGTTTCGGCATCCCCCAGCTTTACCACAAAATCTGGCTGCCAGGTGTAGAGCGCGTACAAGCAGTCATCTACGCGGTAGCTGTTGATAGAATAGCCCGAGAGATTGCTTTCTGTGGTGTAGGGTAGGTTAGAATAAAAGGTGTTGTTTCGCTTGTCGATCGAGCCGCTATAAGAAAATCCGATGATAGGTTCACTTTTTCCGTTTTTATAGAGCTTAAAATCGGAAACGTCAAAATAAGTGCCGGATTCCATGGTATAGGATACCGTGGGGGGCGTGACATAATCCTCCACGCGCCCAAGCAGCGCCTCCTTAAAGGTGCCGTTATAGTCGCTCTTTTTCAGCTCACTGAGGATATACACGGCATCGCGACCTGCGTAGCGCACAAAATAGCCGTCACCGGAGGGGATCTCGTCGCCAATGATGACCTTGTGCGTGGGACCGTCCTTTGCGGTGATCACAAAGTACTGTGTGGCATCCGCGGGATTTTCGGGCAGGCCGTATTCGGCATAGCCGAGCTCCTTTACGCGATTGGTATCCAGACGCAGCATGGTTTGCGTTCTGCCCGTAAAATATACCAGCGTTGCAAACAAAACGCTTTCATCAACGGCAAGGTCGGGGCGATTTTCGATCAAAAATTCAATGTCATACTCGCCGTCCTGCACAATATCCTGGCGCAGGAACGTAAAGCTGCCGTTTTCGTTATGAACCTCAATGGAGGCAATGTCAGCACGCTCAAGCAGGGGGTAGAGCAGCACGTCATATTTTCCCTCGAAGGTATCGAACCTGACTGCTTCGCTATCCTCAATGAGGACTGCCGCTACGGTGCTGTATTTGCCCGTGTCGTCGTCTACATATACGATCGTTCCCGCAGAGGTCACATAGTTGCCCTCCGAGGTGGTAGGCAATACCTCACCATCGGTGGTTTGCAGTACGTAAACGTCGTCCTTTTTGGCAACGTAATATTTGGTGCCGTCGGTTGGATCAATAAAGGATGTACGCGAGGTGAAAAACAGCGTAAGCCCCAGTGCCACGCCGAGAACAGCCACTGCGATCAGCAAATAGATCACCATGCGGCGTTGGCGTTGCAATGCGGTTTTGATCCGCACCACGGAACGGTTTGTGTTTTGTTGTGTCATGCGTGCTTTCTCCTTATCATCACATAAATGCCGGCGATGAACACGATAGAAGCGGGAACTACGGTAAAGATCACGGTAAACTGCGTTGCCGCCTTGGCGGTAATGCTGGTGATCTCCATGCTTGCGTAATATTTACAGTCAAGTGATACGGGCACCACAAGGCTTCCCATGGTGTTGCACGCATAGGAAAGCACGGATGCATTGCCGTAGCTTCGGTTGAGTGCTGCCTGTGAAGCAAAGTCGGTAGAAGCACACGCCAAAACAAAGGAGTGCTTGATCGCATTGGTTGCATCATCCACATCGGATTGGCAGGAAAGCATCATGTAGGTGTAGGGCATATTTGACGAGGCCTGTGACACGGTTTCACCCTTTGCCTTGGCAACCGCCGTATCGGAGGAGAAGAAGACGTTATAGCAGGTGCGGCGCTCTACGTTGCCCGCATAGGTTGCCGAGCGATAATCCGCATAGCGCGTTTCCTTGTAAAGAGAGGAGAAGCGAAGGGCAGTTGTGTTGGGGAAGGCGACCGTTTTCGGCACGGCCTCCTCGCGCATGTGCGTGGTGATATCAGCACCCGTGCCTGCCGTTTCGTAAATGGCCTTGTTGGTGTAGCCGTTGACGGTAAGTGAGGAGGCAAGATCCTCGATCACGGTATTGTCGTTGTCGTCGGTGCGTGCGATCTCAATGCCCCACTCGGCAAGCAGCTGCTCAAGATTTTGCAGATAAGGCGTGTCCTTATCAACAAAGACCATCATCGAATTGTTTTTGTCAAGGTATTTCTCGATTTTGTCGATCTCGGAAACGTCGGAAAGTCCGCCCACGATAAAGTCGGATTGCGGATCAAAGATGAGGAGCAGGCGGCATTCGTCCGGCAGGTCCTCCTTCGTCAGATCCACGGCCTTGATCTGGAAGCCGATCTGCTCGAGGAGCTTCAAAAGTGCCTCGCTGTAAACCTCACCGTGGTTTTTTGTGATACAAACCATGGGAGCACTTGCCTGCGTGACAGACAGCAACGAGGAAACAAACACCTGCTCGCCGTCGTAGCCGCTGACGTACCCCTCGCTGTCAAGTGCAAAGAAATCCTCAAGGTTATAAACACGAACGGCACTTTCACAGGTGATGATCACGCTTTGCGTGGTGATGTTTTTGCCTGTGAGCTCGCGGTATTCGCTGACCGATGAGGGATTGGTGTAAATGTCGGTGTAGCTTACGTGTACATTGGGGAAGTCCTTTTCAATATCGAGAGCTGTTTTCAAAACCTCTAACTGAATGGTGTCCTCCTCCCATGCATATTTTTCATCGCAAAGAATGATGTTTACTTCCTTTGCGGTGTCCATTTGGCCAAGAAGCTGTGTTGCCTCCTCCGAGAGGGTAAAGCGAGGCTCGGGAGTCATATCGATGTACCAAAGATATTTTTGTGAGAGTGCCGTGAAAATGGCGTTCAAAAGAATGACGGCAGCGATCACCACAACGGTGAGCGCTATGGAAACGCTACCGTGACGGAATTTTTTTGTATGTGTCAGCTTCATGTGCAGCACCTCCGATCAACCCCAACGGCGCTTTTCATAAATGCGCACCGTAAGGAAAATAAACACACCGCTGATCGATACATAATACAGCAGGGCGGAAAAATCAAACAAGCCGAGCGAAAAATTATCATAACGGCTGAGCACCGAGATCCAGCCAAGAACCGTGCGCACTACACTCGAATTGACCTTTGCGGCGACAATGCCCACAAAGATCAACACAGCCAAAACGCCAATGGTAATGACGGCAGAGGCAAGTTGGTTTTCGGTCAGGGAGGATACGAACAGTCCAATGGCAATAAAAGCGGCACCGATGAGCAGAATGCCGAGCAAGCACCCAACGATCTGACCGCCCATGGGGCCGATATGTGTATCGGAGGTGGCGGCAGCCTGCTCGATCACGGTGTAGCCAAGCAAGGGCACGAAATTAAGGCAGGAAACGAGCACCGTTGCGGCAAAAAGCGTAAAGGCGGCAAAATATTTGCCAAGCACCATGCCGGTAATGGTAATGGGGGCGGTGAGCAGAAGCTGCTCGGTTCTCGTTTTGCGCTCCTCGGAAAACATACGCATGGTAAGAAGCGGGATCAGCACGATAAAGGTAAACAGCAGATACTGAAAATACGAGGAGGTATTATAGCTTGCCTGCTGTAAGGTGGTAAAGGCGCAGATCAGCGCAGCTGCCGCAAGAAAAACACCGGCATATACGTATCCGATCGGTGTTGTAAAATACGCGCGCAGCTCTTTTTTGAAAATAGCAAACATAGTATTCGGTCAGCCCGCCCGGGGCGGGCACTCCTTTCTTTTTGGTGCCATGGCGGCACGTTGGCGTTTTATTCGTCGCCCTCGTAGGGGGCAATGCTCTCTTGCTTTGCGGCAGTGGCATCAAGAATGGATTGCGCAATATCCTTTTCCACGCTGCGAGAGGGCCCCTTTTTGCCGGCCCTTCCCGGCTTTCTTTGTGCTGTTATATCGCTGGTCTTATCTACCACTGTGATAAAGATATCCTCAAGATTCATGCCAAGCGTTTCAAGCCCGACAAGAGGCCAGCCCTTTGCCGAGAGTGCATAAAACAGCGATTTGCGAATGTCAACGCCCTTGGCGCTTTCGATGTGATACACGTATGCATCGCCGTCGCGTGCGGAAAGCGCTTCGGCATATACCACATCGGTGCGGTCGCGAAGCATGGAAAGCACCTCGCGCTGAGGTCCGCAGATCTTTGCTTGATAGCGATTGCAGTTTGCGCCCACGCGGTTGATGTTTTCTGTCAGCTCATCTGCTACTACGCGTCCCTTGTTGATGATGATGATGCGGTCACATACGGCTTGTACCTCCTGCAAAATGTGCGTGGAGAGAATGACGGTATGGTCGCGCCCCAGGGTGCGGATGAGGTTGCGGATCTCGATGATCTGCTTGGGGTCAAGCCCCACGGTCGGCTCGTCAAAAATAATGACGGGCGGATTGCCGATCAGTGCCTGTGCAATGCCAACGCGCTGGCGGAAGCCCTTGGAAAGATTTTTGATCAGACGCTTATACACGTCGGTAAGCTTTACCACCTCGCAGATCTCCTGCAGGTGCTTGGTGCGGTTTAGCGTGCAGCCCTTGAGGTTGTAGACAAAAATGAGATATTCCTCTACCGTCATATCGAGGTAAAGGGGAGGCTGCTCGGGCAGATATCCGATGCGCCGCTTGACCTCAAGCGGCGCGTCAAGCACGTTAAGCCCGTCTACTAGCACGCGTCCCGAGGTGGAGGAGAGGTAGCCTGCGAGAATATTCATGGTCGTGCTTTTTCCCGCGCCGTTGGGACCGAGCAATCCTACGATCTCACCGGGGGCGACCTCAAAGCTGATGTCGTCAACCGCGCGGTTGGCACCGTAGTTTTTGACCAGATGATCGATTTTTATCATATGTAATTCCTTTCAGCGGCAGTGCAGGGCCGCAGTTTATACAGATAGAAATATTTTATCACATTATCGCGAATAAATCAACCGCAAACCTCTATTTTTTCGTCAATGTGTGTGATAATTTTATGAATTTTTCTTCATTTTATAAGATATTACCAAAAAAGCCCTGTCCGCACGGCGGTGCGGACAGGGCTTTTGGGTGCTTGTTCAGATCTGCTTATGTACGCTTTTATATTCATCATAAAAGCGGTAATAGGGGCATGAGGCGGTTTCGCGTGTGAGAAATCTTCGCATTTCGTCCTCGTCAAGGCGCATGGAGCAGGTATACTCCTCAAAGTATTCGTCGTAATCGTAAAACTCACAGCTCTCGCAGTTTGATTGCGGCAGCTTTTTCTGTTGCATTGGCATTATGCGCTCCCCCTTGGCAGATGTGGTTGCTAAAAGTATATCACACATCGAGAAATTTTGCAACCCGTTAAAAGCCGAAGCACAGGGGAAAAAATCCGCAAGCGAAATGTGTGACGGCGCACCCCCACACACAGCGCTCACGCCGAAATATCCACCCCGTTACAAGGGATAGGAGCATGGCAAGCAGCATCATCTGAATGCCGTACACCACGTGAAACGCGCCGAAGGTAAGTGCTGACATAAGGTTTGACAGGTGCGGATGCGCCCTGTCAAAAACCAGCTCGAAGCTGTAAAGCATCACGCTTTTGGCAAGCACCTCTTGAAAGGGCGCAACCAAAAAATAGGTTAGGCGTGAAATATCCCCCCGAATGTGCCAAGAAAAGGTGATCTCCATGCCGAGAACGGCGCGAGAGGTGATCAGTCCCACAACAAACAAAAGTCCGACAGCGGTGCCCAGTGCCAATGAGCGAAAAAGGGTGGAACGGGGCACGATAATGCCCATATCCTCAAATTTCATAGGTGTAAAGTATGCCAAAGCCGCAAACAGCAAGAGCGACAGCACCTCAATCAGACGCCCGTAATAATATACGGGGAAATCGAAATAACGCACAAGTGCTTGCCACAAAATTAAGTAGACCGCCAATGTAACGGTTAAAAAGGATAGGGTTTTTACCGCGTATCTCTCGTTCATGCATTGCTCACCGCCTTTCTAAAACAGTTTTGCCCAAAGGGGTGAGAACTATTCCATCAAAAATAAAAGGGGCAGCACTTATTTTGCCATAAGCGCTGCCTTTTTTGTATGTTATTGATATTTTTTGATGAGCTCGTCGCTGAGCAGGCTTGCGGAATCTGCATCGCAGTATACCGTGCAGTCAGCGTGCTTTTTCATAAGCGTTGCGGGTACATCGGGTGTGACATCGTTTACGAGCGTATTATAGATCGCTTCTGCCTTTACCTTGTAGGGAACAACGCTGATAATGGACTTGCACTTCATGATCTGGGGGGCGGTCATGCTGATCGCCTGCTTGTAGGTTTCCTCAACAGATTTGAACCACCCCTCGCCGATCTGCTGCTGCAGGCAACGCTCGGCAAGCGTTACCACACGGTATGCTTCCTTTGCCTCAAAATCTGCGGGCGGGTCGTTGAAGGCGATGTGTGCGTTCTCGCCAATGCCAATAAGCCCCACGTCAACGGGCTTTTCATTGAGGAGCGCGGTGAGCGCGGCGATCGTCTTTTGGGGATCCTCACTACCGTTGATGAGGTGCACCTTGCCGGGATTTACCTTGGCAACAAAGCGGTCGATCAGGTATCTCTTAAAGCTTGCGGGGTGCTCCTCGCTGATGCCTACGTACTCATCAAGGTGGAACATTTCAACGCGGCTCCAATCGATATTCTCCTTTACAAATTCATCAAAGAAAGGGAATTGCGAGGCGCCTGTGGAAAGCAGGATGCGCGCGCTGCCGTTTTCCTCAATTGCCTTGTTGATCAGTGCGGCGGCATGTGCAGAGGATTTTTTGCCAAGCTCTTCTTTGGTGGTGCTTACAACTAATTTCATCATGATATTCTATTCTCCTTGTTTGTTATTATTTTTTTGATATTCAGGTCTTCATCCAGCAGCAAAAGATCTGCGCGCTTGCCTATGGCGATCTCGCCGCGGTCGGTCCAGCCCATGATCTTGGCGGGCACAAGCGATGCCATTTTGGAAAGCGCCACCATATCTCGCCCAATGGCATTCGCCATGGTTTTGTAGATCGTGTCAAAGCTTGAGGCGCTGCCCGCAAAGGATTGGCGGTTAAGGAGCTTTGCTACGCCATCCTCAACGACCACCGGCAAGCCGTTTTTCCTGCTGCCGATCACGGTTTCTGTTCCTTCGGGCAAGCCGCAGGCACGGATCGCATCGGTGATCAGAGCAATTCTGTCTGCACCCTTAAGCTTATAAATATAGCGAAGCAAATTTTCGGGCAGATGCTTGCCGTCTGCAATGATCTCTACAAAATATTCATCGAAATAAAGTCCTGCCTCCACAGCCCCTGCTGTGCGGAAGGCGTTTTTTCGCGTGACGCCGTTCATGCCGGAGTAAAGATGTGTCATCAAGGTATAGCCGTTCTCAAGTGCTTGCTGCGCTTCGTCAAAATCTGCATCGGTGTGTGCCAAGGACATGACGATACCAAGCTCCTTGCCGCACTTGCCAAACTCCATGCCGCCCGCAAGCTCAGGGGCAGCACTGGCGCGCAGGATAAAGGGATAACGCTCCTTGAGTGCGGTAAGCTGTGTGGCATCGGGCAGCTTCATGTGCGATACATTTTGTGCTCCGCATTGTAGGGGATTCAGCCACGGGCCCTCAAGGTGCACGCCCTCTATGCTTGTCGTGGGGCATGCTTGCTTGTATTTTGCAATGCTGTCGAGTGCGCATTTTGTTTCAGCATCACTTGCTGCAAGTGTTGTGGCAAGCAGCGTTGTGGTGCCGTGCGAGAGGTGGAAATCGGCAATTTTTGCAATCTCCTGCACGCTGGCATCCATAAATTCAAGTCCCGCACCGCCATGGCAATGCAGCTCGATAAAGCCGGGGATGAGGTAGCAGCCCTTGGCATCGATCCATTCATCAGCCTCAATAGGCGCCTTGCCAATATAATCGATCACGCCGTCAGAAAATGCACACACGTGTCCTGTGAGCACCTCACTTGCCGTGACGATCTTGGCGTTCTTTATTGCCGTTCTCATCTCATTTTATCAAGGATAGGTGTGAGGTCAACGGCAACACCTTCCTTTATGCTGCGGTTGGCAGCAATGCCGATCATCGCGGATTTTGCGCCGTCAAAGCTATCTGAGCACTGACCGAGTGGATCGTCCTTCACGCCGCCAAAGAACATCTCAAGCATTCTGTCATCGCCACCCGCGTGCGTGCCGGCGGCCGCAGGGAAGATGATCTCCTGCACCTCGCCGGTATGCTTTGTGAGGATGATCTTGTACGTGTCCTTGTCGCCAAAGAAAGTAGATGCTTCAATTCTGCCCTCGGTGCCGTAAATGGTCATGTTATAGCCCTCGCGCGGGGAGTACATATCAAGCGTGTAGGTAAGAAGCGTGCCCTTTTTATATCCAACCGAAACCGACATGGTGTCGTAAATATTGGTGTCGGGCTTAAACACGCAGTGATCTCTTACGTAGCCATCAACGTGCTCTGCCTTGAAAAACAGATTTTGCGTGCCTGTTTTTTCGTGATGGGCCTCGTAGCTGTGGCAGGTCTTGGCGTACTGGCAGGTGGAGCAACGCTCGCCGTGGGGGCGGTCATCATTGCCGTAATACAGTCTTCTGCCTTGTGCGCTCACGCGCTCGGGCTCGTCATCCAGCAGCCAGTTTACAATGTCAAAATGGTGTGTGGCTTTGTGCACCATCATGCCGCCGCTTGTTTCAATCGAGCGATGCCAGCGCTTGAAATAATCGCCACCGTGCTTGGTGTCAAGCTGATATTCGTAATGGATAGAAAGCACACGCCCCACAGCACCATTCATCAAAAGCTCCTTGATCCTTGCGTAATAGGGCATAAAGCGGCAATTGAAGGTAACGGTTACGCTTTTTCCCGTTTCCTTTTCCGCCTTGCGGATCGCAAGGCAGCTCTCCTCGGTTGTGGTCATCGGCTTTTCAGAATAAACGGGATAGCCCTTCTTCAGCGCCTTGATGATATATTCATGGTGGTAGCAATCGGGTGTGGCCACGATCACAGAGTCGGGCTTTAGCTCGTCAAGCATTTTGTCGAAGTTGTCAAATATCGCAACGTCGGCATCGATCGTATCCCTGTAATATTCGCACCGCACGCGGTTGGTGTCGCAAACGCCCACGACCTTGGCGCGGTCGGGATAGTTGTTTTTCAGCCTTTTGGCAAACAGGGTAAAGAAGCGTGAACCCATGCCAACTACGGCAATTCTTTCCATAAAGTGCCTCCTGAAAAGAAAAGATTTATATTGTTATTATATCAGCAGCAAGCGGTATATTCCAATAAATTTCATCGTGCTTTTTCAAAAAATTACATAAATCATACAAGACTTTTAAGAAAAAGTAGTTGACTTCAAAAAAATATTGTTGTATAGTGAGAGTTGAAGAGAGTGGGGTGAGAGCATGTCTTTTTTAGAAATAGAAAAAAGGAGACAAGAAACGAGCCTTAATATGACTGAATTTCAGTCACACAATTTTTTCGAGCTGTATTTTTTGCTTGAAGGTAAGCGAGAGGTGTTTGTTGAAAACAAGCTTTTTCTTTTGAACGCAGGCTCTATGTGTGTCATCCCACCGTATGCCATCCATAAGACCGAGGGTGGCGCGTACATGAGGGTCAATATGTATATATCCGATGACCTTTTAAACGAGCTTGAGAAAAAGCAGATTTCAAGGCTTTCCGAGCAGCTTGCCTTTGCGCTTTCGGATGAGCAGCTTGCCTTTGTTTCACAAATTTTAAAAGAGGCTGCCACAGATCGTATTGGCGATGCCGCCGTGCGCCGTAATTATCTGCACTCCTTTACCAAGGTGCTCATCGCTTATCTCGGCGTGCAGGAGCTTTCACCCATCGCACCGCAGGGCATTTCTCCCACAAATATGCCAAATGATACCACGGTTCTTAAAATTGTTGCCTATATCAATGAAAATTATCAGGCTACTATTACGCTCGATAGCATCAGTAAGAGGTTTTTTGTATCAAAAAATACCCTTTGCAAGCGTTTTAGAGGTGTTATGAACATTTCTCTGATACAGTACGTGACATACGTGCGCCTCAACAAAGCAAAAATGTATCTTACCACCACCTCAAAAAGCATGGAAGAGGTGGCGGAGCTGTGCGGTTTCCCTTCGGCAAATTATTTCAGCTTTGTTTTTAAGAAAAGCTTTGGTATCTCGCCAACGGATTATAGGAAGAAGCATTGAGATAGATAGAAAAAAGCCAAGCCGAGAAGGCTTGGCTTTTTTGCGGCGCGGCACGGGGGAGCTCGTCACCCCATACCGCAAAAGAAAAGCCCCCACACAAGGGGAGTCTTCCATAAAGCAGGTTTTAACTGCCGCAAATATCGTAGGGCGGTGGCTTGCTGCCGCCGACAACAAACAATACAGGGAAAGAAAGCGGCGGGAGATGAACCCCCGCCCTACAACAAAAGGAGTACGGACATTTTGTTCGTACTCCTTTTTACACATCTTGCTATGCAAGGTGTAGTGTGTTACACCTTATAGGTGTACTGTCGGGTGGTAAGCATATAGTGGAATGTTTTGCTATAGCCGAAGGGAGCCGAACACAACAGCCTCACGGCAATACTTTTTTGTATCTTTTGCCGTGCCAAGACTTACAAAGTAACACTTTGTTGCGTCTTTGCACAACAAAATCTGCTAAAAAATTATTTGCCGAGAGGTGCGAAGCAGTATTTACAAAACAAAAATTTGCTCCGGCAAGAGAAAAGCGCGCGGGCATATGCGGATATGGCAAGAGCTTTTCTCGCCGTCGGGGTGAATTTTTGGTTGTAAAGACCTGTCGGGTTCGGCTCCCTTCGGCTATCAACGTGAAATAATATGCGAATGCATATAGTGAAATATCTCGCTTTGCTCGATGTGAAATGAAATTCGCCCACGTTCGCAAAGCGAACATTTCACATTTGCGAAGCAAATATTTCGCCGCGAAGCGATTTCACTTGCCCGAATGGGCAAATTTCGTTGGGGCACCTGCTTTATCGCAGGTGCCCCAAGGTGGGAGCTTTTCTTTATGGCGCGGCACGGGGGAGCTCGATCTCTGTCGCCGAGGCGACAGGGAAAGGTTCT